>JBDIWM010000038.1 GCA_039638595.1 Atribacterota bacterium | reverse complement strand
GGACGTCCCGATCGTCACCGGGATGTCCGAGCCTGGGACAATTACCTTACCAAGCTAAAAGGTAGGAGTTTAGATTTCCTTTTCATTTATAATTTCAATTTTGTATTTTCCTCGCTCTGGTTGAAAAGTTCTTATATCAAACCTATACTCAAAGTTTCGCATAGTATTACTTTTGCGGAGCCAGTTCGTATTGTCAAAATTGGCTCCGCTCTCAGAGCCACTGCAAAGTGTCCCTATAATTTTACCAAATTCAATGCCTCAGTCAAAAGAGAGAAATTTAAAGAAATGACATCCCACTCGCAGGATCGGACACCGTTTTTGTCATTGTGCTTTTCCTTGTACATCCTTTCCAGAGCTCAGCGTGGTAACTTTGCTACCAGTTTCAAACCAAATTTATAAGTGTTGTTCCGTGGCTTTTAAGGTCTGAGAATTTGTATCTGGAGTTGAGTTGGTTAGCCCTACAAAGATTAAAAAACCCCGAAAAAGCTGGGCAAGGATAGGCTCTGGTTGAGGAAAGTACAATCAGTCGAGTTATGTACCATGGGGTAAGGTATCTATAAGGAGAGAGCGAGAATATGGATGATGAAATATGTTAAAATCGTTGAGTGCAATGGCAGGCTTTAGAGGAGGAAATGCGCGGATTATGAAAGAAGTGTAACCATGAAAAATCGGGCAAAGGTTATCATCGGTGATAGTCGGTTCATGAAAGAGTTAGGGGATGAAGAAGTCGATTTGATTGTAACTTCACCTCCGTACTGGCACATAAAGGACTATGGGATCACAGGGCAGATTGGCTATGGACAGAGCCTTCATGAGTATTTGAAAGACCTCTACTATGTCTGGAAAGAGTGTTATCGTGTGCTTAGAAAAGGTGGAAGACTTTGTATCAATATTGGCGACCAATTTGCAAGGTCTATAATCTATGGGCGATACAAGGTCATTCCAATCCATGCCGAATTGATAACTCAATGCGAACAGATAGGTTTCGATTTCATGGGCTCTATAATATGGCAGAAAAAAACCACAATGAATACTACAGGTGGCGCAACTGTAATGGGTTCTTTTCCCTATCCGCCAAATGGAATTGTTGAGATTGATTACGAATTTATCCATATTTTTAAAAAGCCGGGGAAAGGCAAAAGAGTTCCAAAAGACATTAAAGAGGCGTCAAAACTTACAAAAGAAGAATGGAAAGAGTATTTTTCTGGACACTGGCATTTTGGAGGGGCAAAACAGATAAGACATGAGGCGATGTTTCCTGATGAGCTGCCAAAGAGGTTGATAAAAATGTTTACATTTATTGGTGATACTGTGTTGGATCCGTTTTTAGGCAGTGGGACTACTGTAAAGGTTGCTTTAGAGTTGGAGAGGAATGCTATCGGTTATGAAATTAATAAGGATTTTCTTGAAATAATAAAAGAAAAGATAGGTATGAAAGAAAGTCTTCCTGGATTTCGTGACGATATCTTAATAATAGAAAGAAAGGGTGAGAAACTGGAACTTCCACCAGTGGATTATACTCCCAGAATTCAGAATGCAAAACCACAAATAGACCCTAAGAAATTCAACTTTAAAGGGAATAGATTATACAAAGTCATTGAAATAGTAGATGAGAATACAATTAAGTTAGATACGGGTTTAACTGTTAAATTTTTAGGAGTAAGGATAAATAAAAAAGAGGACACAATCCGATATTTGCGAGATTATATTCTGGGAAAAAATGTATTTCTGTCATTCCATGACAACGAGGTAATAAACGAGAACACTGTTATGGCTTATGTTTATCTCAAAAATAAAATCTTCGTTAATGCTTATCTTATAAAATCTGGCTTGGCAGTTCCAGATTTCTCGGTGGATCATAAATATAAAGGGAAATTTGTCTAGTTATGGAAGGAGAGGCAAAATGGCTAAGGAATGGATATTAAATATAGCTACAAACAGATGGGGTTTGAATAAGAAAGATATTGTAGGCCCTGTTTCGTTGTGGATAAGAGAATGCGCTCCAAAGACAATAAATGATTGGGAATCTTTTTATTACAAAAAGGTTACTGAAATGCTCAAACAGAAAGCAATAAATCTGTCTCCCCAGGAGTACATTCAAGACTTAGGACGAAAACTATACATGAAAATAACAGAGGTGATTCAGGCTGAGATAGAAGAGGTAACAGAAGAGAGTTGTATTCAGTATATTCACAATCTTGTGATAAGCAGAACATTCGATGGCTATCAGACAGAGATAAAGACAATTTATGGACAATTACAACAAATTCTGAAAGTTCCTATTCAACCTGCCTCTGATAAATGGGACAGACTTTATAATGTGGATTTTTACATAGGAATTAATGGGAAATATATTGGATTACAAATCAAACCAATAACCTACGAGCAAACTCCAGAAATTTATAGGTGGAAAAGAATGGCTCGCTAAGACGCATAATAAATTTGAGAAAGATAAGGGTGGTAAAGTCTTCATTGTTTTTTCAATACAGAAAGAGGGTAAAAAGCTGATCTATAATCCTGAGGTGATTGATGAGCTTAAAAAAGAAATTGAAGGGTTAATGAAAGGGATAAACGAACCGTGAAAACTACGCTGAAGGTTTGAATGTTTTTCGTTGGTTTGCTCCCGTTTTTAATGGTGTGTCGATGCTGGTCAAGATTGGTACAAAGTTCGATACTTCCCTGTTACTCTGGATTACTCTAAGGTCACGCCGAGGTTGACTAAAAGGTTTTTCATCCTTTTTTCAGGATATCTTGAAAAATATCCCTTGTTTTTCGATTTGGTCGAGTAATGTTTCATACTGGGGGATGCGCCGGAGTAATTCGGGAACCCCAAGGAGAATGAAATGTTCACGCGCTCGGGTGATGGCGACATTGAGTTTGCGATCGAGGGGTTTTGGACCTTTGCGGAGTGGGCCGGGGGGAAGAGACTGAATATAGGGAAGCTGGTTTTCGCTATTGATGGCCGCAGAAAAGATGATCAGATCCTTTTCTGAACCCTGGAAACGTTCCACAGTATCGACCTGGACCCATGCATGCCATTCCTCTTTGAGGGCTTTACGGATGGCATTCACCTGGGCACGGAAGGGAGTGATGACGCCCACCGTTTGATTTTGGCGGACTCGTTCTATAGTTTTGAGAAAACGTATCACCAGTTGAACTTCTTCCTGATTTACTCGGACACTGGTTTCACGATGGGTGGAAACAAAGATGAGTCGTGATGAAGATAGCATCCGCTCAATAGGGTCTTCACTTTCTGGGTGGTATCCTCTGATGGGTTGGGACTGGGTTTCTTCGCAGAGCACACAAAGTTTGTGATTATAAAAGAGGATGTTTGCAACTTCTTGGATCGTCTGATGCATACGTCTCTGAGCAGTGAGCATGCCATGGCACTCATGCCAACCCTTTTGGTCAGCATTGTGGAGCAGCCGTTCAAAGAGGGAGACTCCAAGATGAAAAAGACCGATCGTCCGGAGTTCGGAGTCTTCGACTATCAGGTCGTGCTCTGGCTGGACCACAACTGCGGGAAGCTGTTTTTCATCCCCGACGAGGATAAAGCGTTTCATCATACTCAGAATACCCACAAGGTGGGGTTCAAGCAATTGAGAGGCTTCATCGACGATGGCAACGGTCGGTTGAAAAAGTTGCACAAGTTCCCACTGCATGAGACAGGAGGAGACAGTGGAAACAATCAGACGAATTTGCGAAGCATCTTTAAGCATTGTTTGTGGTGTTTGACCACCGAAAAGAGTAGAGAGAGTACAATCAGTATGCTCGGTGTTGATGTCGTTTCCCAGGCGGAGGAAAGGCGTTTGGGGTAAAGCCTTTTTGATGGCTGAGCAGACTTCGTCAACGGCTCGATTGGTGAACGCTAAGATTAAAAGACTTTCGTCGGTGTGGGCTAGAAGCAATTTGACCAGATTGGTGAGGAAAACTCTGGTTTTCCCAGTACCTGGGGGTCCCTGAAGGAGGAAATAGTCCTTGGCCTGGAAAGCCCGTGAAAGGCATTCTCGCTGTTCTTTGTGCAAGTTTCCTTCGGGAAGGGGCGGCTGAACCTGAGTGAAATGGGGCTTACGTAGTCCAAGGAGGAGTTCACGTTTTTCCCGTGGGGCAAGGAGAAACCAGGAAAGGCTACGAATGAGATACGGGTAGTGGTCGTAGAAAAAGTGTTCCATGTTGAGATGACAGCGGGGATTTTTTTGGAGATGGTACAGGAAAGTCTTTTTGAAGCGGGTACGAATGGTAACTTTGGATGTGTCGATGGTTACAATGGACCCACTCAGGAAAAATGAGGTATCAAGACTTTCGCCTGCTTTGGGCACAAGGAGGACTATGTCTCCAGCACGAAAGTCTGAATAGACGTCGGTTTTGGGGAGGGAAAAGGTGAAAAGACCCTCTTCGGGTTTACTGGTTTTCTGGTCCCAAACAAGGTCCCAGAGCATGGAAAAAGTGCGCTGTTTTTCTTCAGATGTCTGTCGCCAGAGAGAGGCTGAGTGTGGTGCCCAGGATGTTCCAGCACATTCGTACTCCTTTTCGTTGAGCAGAAATCGAAAGAATTGCGCATAGTATTTCCGGTGTAGGGGTGGTGCATTCAAAAAGGCCTCTTGGAGTTGCTGAAAATTTTTTTGCAGATAGGAAGGTACCCTGTTGAGGAGGAAATCGTTTTCTGGATTCAACATTTTTGTGAGGGTTTCTTCTGGGGTGTTTTTGAGATGTTGTTGTAACTGGATCACCTGATTGCGAAGTGCTATGAGGGTTTGAGTTTGGTTTTGGTCATACGGGAAGAGCCGCAGAACGTTTTCGGGGTCCTGACTTTCTGTATAGAGTACGTATGAAGTTTCATGGAGTGGAAAGCCAAGGATGCGGGCAAGAAAGAGATAGCCAGCAAGTTGCATCCTGTGGGAGGGCCAGGACAGATAACCTTTTTCGGGGGCTTTACCCGTTTTCACTTCGATGATACGCCATCGGCTTTCCCCGGTATAGAGGAAATCCAGGCGACCAATCAACCCAATTTTTTCAGAGAGGAGGAGGACTTCAGGAATGAGGTACCGGTCGTCAAAGGCACTCAAAGCGCTGACGAGTTGCCTGTAAGGGGCTTCAAGTTTTTGGACCATCTCTTCTTCGGTCAGTGGCTGGTGGGGACGCAGGGACTGGAGCAGTAACACTTCCCGGGGGTTTTCCCGAAAGAACCGTTGTACAAGTTGGGGAAACGGGGTGTCTTTTCTTTCCAGATGCATGGTAAAAAGGACCGTGAGGATTTTTCCGTACAACGCATTTTCACTTGTTCTTTGCGGAATCATACTTTTGAGGAAAAAGAGTTCTGGAACGTGCAGGGCATGTCGTACCTGACATTCACTCAGCATGGATACCTCAAGAAGCATATCCGGGTTGAGGATAACCTGCGTTTGCGGGGTATCGAAGTATATTCCTTCCTTTGCACCCTTTTTAACCTGAAGGAGGGTAAGTCGCACTCCAGGGGCAAGAGAAAGCAACAAATTGCTAAATCGTTTTGAGAGGTAGAAGGTCAGAAAACCATATTCATCGTGACTGCCATAGAGGATAACGGCGTGTTCGTTCTGGCGGGGAGGTTTGAGAAGGAGAAAAGAGGTCATGTCTTCTATGTACTGCTCTTTTGATCTTTTGGTTATGGGAAAACACATTGTAGCGATTTCGGACAATGGTTCTGAAGGTGGTACTGAAAAAAGACGCTGAATTACTCGTATGACCAGAGCAAACATTCCGTTCAAGCTTTCTACGTCGATGTCACCATAACTTTTGAGCCGCTGCCAGCACTGTTCGATCTGAGCTTGTTCTGTTAGGTCTATGCTGAAATCTCCCGATAATTCAATTGATTCCAAGAGTTCAAGAAGTTCCAGAAATTTCTTCCGGGGCGTTTCTGAGGAACGGTAAATTTCTTCAACCTTTTTGTAAAAAATGATGGCTTTTTCCAGAATTGGTGCCCCCTTAGACAAATTTTCCTTTTTATTATACTTGGTTTCCAAAGATGTGTGGTATCGGATTTTCGCCTTGGTTCGAGTATCATGCTTTTTAATTGACTGTTAAAGATATTTTCGGTGTATTCCTTAGTCTTGGCTAGACCGCCGGCAACGCCGACATCCGGCCCGAAAAACACAATATAGCCTCTATATGCGTCAGTTTGCCATGTTTTCTCGAAACTCGCTGTTTCCTAACCTTTCCACTTACTAGCATGGTGATTTTTGAGAACGTTTCGTATCCTGTAAAGAAGCAGCTTGCACTGGATAAGGCGACAAGGAGTATCAATTGACTTTCGCTGGAGGAATGGTAAGATTGGAAAAGAGGGGTTTTGCTGCAGAAAAATATGGGGGGTGAGATGAGAAAAAGAGAAAAAGTTGCCCATTTTTCTGCATTTTGTTTGAGTTTTATTGAAGGAGGGAAGGAACATGAAGAGAGGAAAGTGGTTTGTGTTTTTTGTGGTGGTTACTCTGGTGTGGGGATTAGTGATTTCTGGTGTGTTTGCTCAGGGAAAGAAGCTCACTTTTGCTTGGATTCCTAAAGCCCTCAATAACCCGGTGTTCGAACTCGGTCGGGATGGTGCCTTTGCGAAAGCCAAGGAGCTTACTGAAACTACCGATTACACCGTGGAAGTGCTGTACGTGGGTTCGGTGGCTTCTGATGCGGCGGAACAAGTGAGAGTCATTGAGGATGTGATCGCCAAA
This sequence comes from Atribacterota bacterium, assembly GCA_039638595.1. Classification (NCBI taxonomy): domain Bacteria; kingdom Pseudomonadati; phylum Atribacterota; class Atribacteria; order Atribacterales; family Candidatus Caldatribacteriaceae; genus Candidatus Profundicultor; species Candidatus Profundicultor thermophilus. The sequence goes on along the minus strand of JBDIWM010000038.1, from coordinate 13,506 downwards.
GGTGTGGATGGAATCGGTGTTTCCTGCAATGACCCTGACGCACTGGTGGATGTGATTAATAAAGCCGTGGATGCAGGAATCCCTGTCATGACCTGGGACTCCGATGCTCCAAACAGCAAGCGTTTTACCTATCTTGGGGTCAGTAATTACGATGGTGGTAAAGCAGCAGCGGAACTTTTGGTCCGGTACATGGGAGAGAAGGGGAAAGTAGCCCTTTTAACGGGAGTTCCTGGTGCTTTCAACCTGGAGGAACGTATTCGGGGTTTCAAGGATGTGATTCAAAACTATCCTGGCATTGAAATTGTAACCACTGTGGCCTGTTATGACGACATCAATCAGGGTGTGCAGGTTGTCGAGGAAACCATGCAAGCCTATCCAGATTTAACCGGATGGTTCTTCGTAGGTCTGTGGCCACTTTTTGCTGAACGAGGGTCAATGCCCCTCTGGGAAGAAGCAGCAAAATCCGGGCGAACAAAGACTGTGGCCTTTGATACCCTGCCGGTGGAGTTGCAGTACATGAAAGAAGGACTTCTGGTTGGTCTTGTGGGCCAAAAATACTGGGGTTGGGGTTATGATACCATCCAGATGCTTTTTGACTACATTGTAAACAAAAAAGAATTTCCTTCCTGGACTGACTCAGGCATGGACATTGTCACCGTCCACAACGTTGATGCCATGATTAAGGCCTGGGAGACCAGTGATTTCACGAAGCCACTTCCACCTGCGTTTCCGGAAGAGTAAAGAGGGAAGTACCTCGATGGACCGGGAATTTCCCGGTCCATCGTCTTCTTGCAGTACATAGCGTGCTCACTGGAGGGAAATGTTGTGGAGAGTAGAAGAGAAGAAGAATTCCTCCGTTACACCGAGCCTGGGTTGTTACTCCGTTTCGCCAGAAATCAGTTAGCAGCGCTGATTTTGATTCTCCTTGGTATGGTGATTATCCTGGGTCTTTTGACCAGGACGTTTCTCACGGCGAACAACATTTTTAACGTTTTACGGGCTTTTTCCTGGATTGCCATCGCTTCTTTTGGGCAATCGATCGTCATCATTGGGGGAGGCATTGACCTCTCGGCTGGTTCAAATATGGCTTTTTCGGGGATTGTTACGGCCATGCTTCTTGTTGCCGGTTATAACGTCGTTTTGGCCATTCTTGTGGGTCTTGTAGCCACCCTCGGTGTTGGTTTTTTCAACGGTCTTATGGTGAGTAAAACCAAGTTGCCTCCCTTTATTGCCACTCTTGGGACCATGAGTATTATTCGGGGTTTTTGTTACGGAATGACCCAGGGATGGCCGGTACGGAGTTTACCGCGATCGTTTATGGCCCTGGGGCAGACTGACGTGAGTATTTTTATCTGGCAGGTTCCCTTGCCGGCTATCTTCATGGTTATTTTTGTGGTGCTCTGTTATATTCTCCTTGATAAGACGAAGCTCGGTTATCATACCTATGCGGTGGGAGGAAACGAATACGCTGCGGCCTTGGCTGGCATCAATACCGGTCGGGTCAAAACTATTGCCTTCACCTTATCGGGTCTTCTGGCTGGAATTGGTGGATTACTGATGACGGCTCGCCTGGGTGTTGCGGCACCCACGGCTGCGCAGAGTTACGAACTCGATATCATTGCGGCGGCGGTCATTGGCGGTATCAGTCTTACTGGTGGTGAGGGGAGTGTTTGGGGAGCATTGATTGGAGCAGCCATCATGCAGATTTTACGGAACGCTCTGGTGCTCTTAGGTTTTCCTGCGTACTGGCAGCCGGCCGCCATTGGAGCAGTGATCATCGGGGCAGTGATGATTGACATGTACCGGAAGCGAAAAGTGTGACTGGTTAAGGGGGGAGGTTTACTTTGGAAACGGTACTCTTGAAAGAGGAGGAAACTCTGCAGCCAATCCTGGTGTTAAAGGGTATCACTAAGTATTTTGGCGGAGTCCATGCTTTGGAGGATGTTGATTTTGAGGTGTATCCGCAAGAAATCGTTGCTCTGGTGGGGGATAATGGCGCCGGAAAGTCGACGCTGGTAAAAATCATTGCAGGAGTACATCAACCGACCAGAGGGCAGATTTTCTTTCTCAATCGGCCCGTTGAAATTCGTAATCCTCATGATGCCCAGGCTCTGGGAATTGAGATTGTCTATCAGGAGTTGGCGCTCATTGAGACCCGGGACGTGCCGGCAAATTTCTTCTTGGGGCGAGAACCTGTAAAGGGTTGGGGGAGAATTTTTGTGGACCGCAAAAAGATGATTGAAGACACCGTCCGTACCCTCAAAGAGCTTGGGATTGTGTTGCCTTCCTTGCGGACCCTGGTGCGATATCTTTCTGGAGGCCAGAGGCAGGCTCTGGCCATCGGTCGGGTCATGCCCTGGGGTGGGAGAATTATCATCATGGATGAACCAACTGCTGCCTTGGGGGTCAAAGAATCTCGCCGAGTGTTGGATCTCATCTTGCGGTTAAAGGAAAAAGGGTGTTCAGTCATCGTCATCAGCCATAATATGCGTCATGTCTTCAACGTTGCTGACCGAATTGTGGTCTTGCGGGGTGGAAGAAAGGTAGGGGATAAACGAAAGGCCGAGACTACTCCAGACGAAGTTGTGAAACTCATTGTCGGGGCAGAGATGTTATAGTTTCATCCTTTTTCCTGGAAAATCTTACATTATAATCGATTTTTGTTTCTCTTTAGGAGATTGTTCCTGGAGAATGAGCCTTTTACACAGTTTAGTTCTATGCTGATCGAGTTTTCGTAGAGGCATCGTCTCAGTCGTCGCCTTGAATGTGGCACTGCTGAATAGTTGGTTTGATCACTTTGAAAAAGCTCGTTTTGCAGAATGACCTAGCAAAAAGTGTCAACGCAAAAACGTTTTGGTGTTATTGCATACACGTCGAGGAGGTGTAAATAATGGAACTCCGTTTACTCGTCCTCTACTATTCTGCTTACGGGCATATGCACCGGATGTGTGAAGCGGCAAAAGAAGGGGCTGAAAGCGTAAAGGATGTCATTGCGGTGCTTCGAAGGGTTCCAGAAACTCTTCCTCAAGATATCCTTGAATCTACAGGAATTGCCCAAGCACAAAAAGCGTTTGCTCATGTTCCCGTTGCAGACTTGAGTGACTTTGAGGAAGCCGATGCTGTGCTTTTCGGTGTTCCGACCCGTTTTGGAAACATGTGTGCCCAGATGAGGGCTTTCCTCGACAGCACTGGTCCTCTGTGGGCGAAAGGAGTACTCGTAGGGAAACCCGCTGGAGTGATGACCAGCTCTGCCACCCAGCATGGGGGTCAAGAGACGACGATCATTACCGTCATGGTTACCTTACTCCATCATGGGATGATTTTGGTTGGTCTCCCCTACGCTTTTAACGAGCAAGTTGGCGTGGATCAGGTATCTGGATGCTCTCCTTATGGTGCATCAACCATAACGGGAGGTCGGGGTGAACGTTTCCCTTCGGAACGAGAACTCGCTGGAGCCCGGTATCAGGGGAAGTATCTCGCTTTGGTGGCTTGGGCTCTCAAGGAACGACGTTCCAAAATACTTGACGGTTTGTTCGACAAAGGCGATTCGGGCAAAGGCGATTCGAGTCCTGACCTTTCGTCCTGAGAATTTTTGAAAAGAAGAGACCACCCTGGAGTGTTTTTCCAGGATGGTCTCAATGTTACTTTTCAAAGAGTTTCAGATATTCGCCATATCCTTCTTTTTCTAAATCTTCTTTGGGAATGAACCGTAACGCTGCAGAATTGATACAGTACCGTTTTCCGGTTGGTGGTGGCCCATCGTCGAAAACGTGTCCTAAATGGGAATTCGCGTAGCGACTGCGCACTTCGGTACGGACCATGAAGTGGCTCCGATCTTCAACTTCGACGATATTTTCGGGCTCCAATGGTTTGGTGAAGCTTGGCCACCCAGTACCAGAGTCAAATTTGTCAAGGGAACTAAAGAGCGGTTCTCCAGAGACGATATCTACATATATCCCTTCTTTTTTGTTGTTCCAGTATTCATTCTGAAACGGTGGTTCGGTGGCGTTTTCCTGGGTGACACGGTATTGCAGGGTATTGAGCCTTTGACGAAGCACTGCTAATGGAGGTTTATGGAAATTCTTCCATGATTTTGACCAGTACTTTTCTTTGAACTGGTCTCGACCAGAGTGTGAACGGTACAGCTCATACCGCACTGGACACTTCTTGTAGTAATCCTGGTGGTACTCTTCAGCTCTGTAAAAGGTAGTGGCAGGGCGAATCTCGGTAACAATGGGTTTTCCAAACCGACCTGACTCTTCCAGTGCTTTTTTGGACTGTTCAGCGAGGATGCGTTGCTCCTCGTTGTGGTAGAAAATGGCTGTACGGTACTGTGAACCCCGGTCCACAAATTGACCCCCTGGGTCAGTGGGATCAATGTTCTGCCAGAAAATGTTGAGAAGTTCCTGGTAGGTGACTTTCGCTGGATCATAGGTGACCTGTACTGCTTCTACGTGACCGGTTTTACCAGAACACACTTCTTCATAAGTGGGATTTTCTTTATTTCCCCCTGTGTATCCTGAAACGGCCTCAACGACACCGGGAACCTTGTCAAAGACGCTCTCTATGCACCAGAAACAGCCTCCAGCAAAGGTGGCTTTTTCTCGACGTTCCAGCCCTTCCTGGGCTAAGGTAAAACGGGACCATAGAAAAGGTATCATCAGTGTAACGAGCAGAAGGAGTATGGTTCTCATTTTTTATCACCTCACTGTCTTAAATCGTTTTTTTTGCCCTCTTTATTCCCTTTTTATTATCTGCCTTTTGCTGGGTTCTTCGATCTAGACGGTAGGCGAAAAGGGGAAAGTCAGATCGAATTGCCTGGCCCTTACCGGGTGGTTGGTTACGAACACTTCCCATTCTTATTGGGGATTTTAGTGCATGGATAGGGAAACCACTGGGCTTGCGGGGAAAGTACATGGCTTTATGGTCTTTTTATTCTATGGCGGGAAAAAGACGCCCTTTGATGTATGTCGCTATGCGTTTAGAATTTCATCGCAGGGGTGGGGACGCTTTGAGAATGTACCGTTCTTTCCAGATAACTCGTTTGGTTCTGGTGAGAATGACGGAAGTCCATCCAATGATTGTGCTCATGACCAAAATGAAAGGGCTGAGGAGGATGCTCCACGGTGTGAGACGGTAAAAAAAACTTGTTACCCACCAGGAAAGACCATTTGCCCCAATCGTGAGGAGTGCTCGGGTCATATCGTCCTGTTTAAGTAAAAGCCAGTACGGATACACGGTATAGAAAAAGAGCCAGCTCCAAACGAAGCTCGAAAAAGCGATGTTGCCTCCAAAAATCCAGAAATAACTCTTGGCGAGACCCAGGAATGATTCCTGGAAATTCCTGTACATTCGACAGGATATGATTTCAGTGAGGTTGTAAAAACAGTAGCGGTATCCACGTGCACGGAGTTTTCGAGCGAGTTCGATGTCTTCCACCACTTTTTCTCGTACGGCCCGATGTCCATCAATATCCCAGTAAACCCTTCGACGGAAGGCCATGAGTTGACCGTTTCCCACGGCAAGAGCTCGCCAGCGTGGAAAAACGCGAGACAAAAAATGGGGGTACAGGGCAACCACGCTCCAGACGATGAAAGGAACGGTCAACTTTTCTCCCAAAGTGCTTGTCTCCTCGCGAGCGATACCACTTAAGGCGTCGAGCCGATGGTTGAGCATTTCGTCAACGAGAACACTCAACGTCGAAGGTGTGTGCCAGGTGTCGGCGTCAGTAAAGATGAGAATTTCCCCTCGAGCATTTTGAGCCAGATTAAAACAGGCCCAGCTTTTTCCCAGCCAACCAGGAGGTGGTTCGCTACCAGCGATCCAGCGGAATCGCCTGTCTTGAATGGTGTAGAGGATTTCTCGTGTTTTGTCGGTGGAACAGTCATCCCAGACGAGCACTTCAAAGTGAGGATAATCCTGGGCAAGAATTGATTGGAGGCATCTTGTAATCGTACGTTCTTCGTTTCGAGCTGGGATGAGGATACTGACTAGGGGTTTTTCTGAAGTAATCCCTCTTCGGGTTGGTTTTTGGATGGTGAGGAGGTTGAAAAAGGCAATACCAGCGAGCACTATGGCAAAGATGTGAACTCGTTCGAAGTGGGTAAAAATTGTTCCCTGGTCAAACATAGTTCTGCCCCTTTCGTCTGAATTCATGTCGGTGAGTGAAAATGAGGAGAGCGGTGTTGAAAAGAGCGATGAGAAAATATGGATGTCCATAGCGAAGTAACGTCCATCCACTAAGATGGATCATTCCGATTGTGACGGCAAGGTGGTCAGAAAGGGTAATATTGATTAGGTGCCGGAGGAGGAGAAAGGCGGAAAAGGTACTACCCAGGATTGAAGGTATCACCCAGTACGTGAGCCCACCCCAAACCCCGAACGTGGTGGCGATACCTTTTCCACCCTTAAAGTGAAAGAACACTGGAAAGACGTGTCCCGCTACGGGGGCAATTGCTAAAATGGTTTGTAAGCGTTGCGCTTTTTCAAAGAGGAGGAAAACCGGTATAAATCCTTTAAGAAAGTCAAAGAGTAAAACCAAGATTCCCAAAAGCACACCACCGCTTCGGAATGCGTTCGCCGCTCCTGGGTTACCGTCCGTTCCGGTCTTGCGGGGGTCTACACCAAAGCACTTTCCAAGAAGCGGCGCATACAGTACTGACCCAGAAAGGTATGCTCCTCCACAGTAAAGAATTTCTTTCCACATGGCATCTCTTATTTTGCCTAAACCCTTTCTTTTCGGTAATATTCCTTTAGTGAAGACTGTTGTTCGAGGTGGTGATGATGCCAAAACTTCAGAAAGGGCAGTGGGCTCTGGTGACAGGGGCTTCTTCTGGCATTGGGGAACACTTCGCCTATGGGTTGGCTGAGAAGGGTCTCAATGTGATTCTTTTGGGACGAGATGAAGCTGCTTTAAGGCGTGTTGCAGCCACGATCGAAACAAAACATCCGGTAAAAATGGAAATTGTGCGCTGTGACCTGACCCAGGAGCTGCGAAAAGCTGTCGGTATTCTTCAGGAATTCGATGTCGACCTTTTGATTAATAACGCTGGAGTTGCTTTTTATGGAAAGTTTCTGGAACGGGAACCCTCCCGATACCGGGAGATGATCGAACTCAACATCACTGTTCTGACTGAGCTTGCTTTCCAGGCAGGAAAGCGGATGGTGGAAAAAAGGCGCGGTGGGGTAATTAATGTTGGTTCGGTGGCTGGATTTTTCCCGGTGGCAAATTTTGCCGTCTATGCGGCCACTAAAGCCTATGTCCATAGTTTTTCCCTGTCCCTTTGGGCGGAATGGAAAAGGTATAATGTTCATGTCCTCTATGTTGCTCCCGGTCCAACCAGAACTCGATTTTTTGAGCGTTCCCGAAATGGCCTTCAGCGACCAAAAGATTCTCCTGGGGTGATGGACCCGGAGATCGTGGCGAGAGCGTCCCTTACAGCGTATGAGCATAATAAAGTTGTGTACGTGCCTGGGTGGAGGAATCGTTTGGGGCCTCTTTTTGTGCGCCGCTTTTTTTCTGACTGGATGGTAGCCCAGTTTACTGAAAAATCCTATCGTTGAGGTCGGGGCTCCGTACTTGGAGCCCCGTAAGGCTAAAATTTGTCTGGAGTCTGCAGGAGTTTTTGAATTTCTGGTTGGTTATAGTTTTCAGGAGTGATGATGACCACTGGAATCTGGATGTTTTTCTCTTCGGGACTAATCGTGCCGCCTTTAATCACCTGGTCAAGCATTTCCACGCCACGGTATCCCATCTGATAGGGGTCCTGAGCAAGGATAGCGTGAATGGTTCCCTCTTCGAAGAGCGGAAGCACTTCCGGGCTGGGGTCAAAAGTAATGAGTTTGATTTTTTTGTCCAATCCTTTGGCTTTTAGAGCTTGGGCGATACCAACGGCCATCGGAGCGGCAGCAGAATAGAAACCCACGATGTCGGGATTGGCATTGAGCTGATCCGTGGCAATGTTCATAGCTGTTGCTGCTTCGGCATTCGTCCACTGTACCGGCAAGACCTGGATATCGGGAAAGTTTTTCATGGCCTCAATAAACCCGTCGCTACGTTCCCTTCCGGTTTGTGAACCCGCGGTGATGCCGATATTGGAGACCTTACCCTTTTTGCCGATCATTTCCGCAAGGAGCATACCGGCCTTGTAACCACCATCGAAGTTGTCAGTGGTGATGTTGGCATAGGGGATGGATGGGTCTTCGATGCCAGAGTCAACCATGATCACTGGCACTCCAGATTTGATGGCGTTTTCTACTGGGGCCTGGAGCGCTTTGGCGTCGGTTGCAGCCAGAAGAATCCCAGCAGGTTTTGTGGCGGCAATGTTATTGACGAGGTTCACCTGACCAGCGATGTCGGCTTCGGTGGCAACACCCTGGTAGTCGATTTCGTAGCCTAGTTCTCTCGCCTTGTCCACGGCACCCTTCCGCAAAAAGAGCCAGTAGGTGACATCCGTTGACTTGGGAATAAACACGATGGTCTTTGACCGGTCCTGAGCAAAAACTGGAATACTTGCACTGAATGCCAACAGCAAAACCAGAAAGCACACCAACCATTTTCTCGTACCCATTTTCCACGACCTCCTTTTTAAAATAAGCGGCTTTAACCGCTTTTTAACGAGCCCTTCGGCTTTGGTCCGCGGCTACGGCAAAGATAATGATGAGTCCGTTGACGACGTACTGGTAAAAGGCTGAGACACCCAGAATGTTCAGACCGTTACGAATGGTGGTGACGATGAGAGCGCCAATGAGGGAAGCAAAAATGTTTCCTTCACCTCCGTAAATGCTTGCGCCACCGATAAACACTGAACCGATGGCCAAAAGTTCGTATCCACTGCCAGAAGCTGGTTGCATGGTGCCGAGGCGAGCTGACTCAATAACCGCAGCAACCGAGGCAAATGCTCCTGAGATCATGTAAATGCCGAGCATCACCGGGGGAATTTTCACTCCAGATAACCTGGTTGCTTCGGCGTTACTTCCCAGAGCGTAGGTGAAACGACCAAAGCGGGTATTACGCAAGACGAAAAACATCACCGTGAAGAGGACAAGGACGATGATTGTGGGGACTGGAACAACACCCAAAACCCTTCCTTGACCAATCCACATGTATCCTCGGGGAAGACCATAAATGGGTATCCCACGAGAAAGAATGAGCGCTAAACCTCTGGCGATGCCCATCATACCGAGGGTAGCCACAAAAGGTGGAATTTTGAGCTTGATAATAGCGGCACCGTTACAAAAACCTGCAAAGAGCCCACCACCTAAGGAGGCGAGAAGAGAGAAGAAAATATTCTGTGTGGCCATTAATCCCAGGCCACCTATAATGGCGGAAAAAGCAAAAACTGACCCTACCGAGAGGTCGATTCCTCCAGAGAAAATGACAAACGATTCTCCTGCGGCGATGAGGGCGATGACCGCTGACTGGAGCGTGATTTCGAAGATGTTGTTGATGGTGAGAAAGTACGGAGAGAGAAACGCCAGGACAATCCACATAATGAGGAGAATGAAAAGCATGGAGAGGGATTGCTGGCGAGTGATAAAGGTGAGAACCATTTTGAGGAAGTTTCGTTCTGTGGGCATATTGTCACCCTTGTATAAAGTTATTCTTGAGGCCAAGACAATAGGTGAGAAGTTCCTGTTTGGTGAGACCATCGGGGGAAAGTTCAGCAGTAATCCGGCCTCGCACCATGACTAAAATACGGTCAACAATATTGAGCACTTCTGAAAGGTCGCTGGAAATAAAAAGTACCCCTCGTTTCGCTTCGCGGACAAAATCATAAATCAGGCGATAAATTTCCTGTCTTGCGCCGACATCAATACCAATGGTGGGTTCGTCGAGGATGAGAAATTGACAATGGGCTTGAAACCATTTGGCAAGAATCACCTTTTGCTTGTTTCCACCACTTAAGTATTTAACCTGCCTTTCTAGAGAGTCAGTTCGAATTTGGAGGCGTTGCACAAAGGATTGAGCGATCTGATTGTCCTGACGGATATTGAGCCCAATATTTCGACTCTTGGCATGGGAAACGATGGTGATGTTGTCTCGAATGGGTCGGTTCAGACAGAGGCCGGATAAATCCCGGTCTTCGGGGATATACCCCACCCCAGCCTCAACCATGGCTCTGGGAGTATTGTGGTATATCCGGACTCCTCCAACGAAAATTTCCCCTTTTTCGAAGCGGTCGACACCAAAAATTGCTCGGGCTAACTCTGTTTTCCCGGCACCGACCAGTCCCGTTAATCCCAGTATTTCACCATCTCGCACCATAAAAGAAATATCCTCAAATTTACCAGCGGCCGATAAATGAATGCAGCGGAAAATTTCCTGGTCACGAATGTTGCGCTCTCTTTTCTGCTCTGCACGGATTTCTTTTCCAGTCATGAGATGAACAACCTGGTTCATATCCACGTTACGAACCGTCATCGTTCCTACCTGTTCTCCATCACGGAGGATGGTGATTGTGTCGCCAATTTCTTTGATTTCCTCCAGTTTATGGGAAATATAAATGATGCCCACCCCTTGGGTTTTAATCTGTCGGATGATTTGGAAAAGGGTTTCGGTCTCTTTACGACTGATTGCGGCGGTGGGTTCATCCATGATGATGATTTTTGCTTTTTGCGCGAGCGCTATGGCGATTTCAAGCATTTGTTGTTGGGACATCGTGAGATTTTTGACTTTGGTCTTGGGGTCAATCTGAAGTTGTACCCTCTGGAGGGCTTGTTCAGCAAAAGCACGCACCTTTGACCAATTAATAAAACCCATTCGAGAGACCGGGAAGGTGGCAAGAGAGATGTTCTCCGCAACGGTAAGGTGTGGCACAAGGTGAAAATTTTGGTATATTGTGGCGATGCCCATCCGGGTTGCAGTTTCTGGATTGTAGTTTGCCGTATCGATTTCGTGACCCTCCAGGAATATTTTTCCACTGTCTAAGGTATAGGCTCCGCTTAGAATCTTGATGAGCGTTGATTTACCGGCACCATTTTCTCCCAACAGCACGTGGACTTCACCATGGCGCAATTGGAAGGAGACATTTTTAAGAACCGGGACGCCAAAAAAGGACTTGCAAATCTTCTCCATGAAAAGAAGGTCTGGCACACTACCCTCCTCCGGAGGCAACACCAAAACTCCCTCATCTCATGAATGAGTGTAGCAGAATGTGGTAACGTTGTCAATCAAATTTTTTCGCTTAACTAATTACTTTCAATACTTTTTGGTAACGTTATCAATGGAAAAGTTGTCCCTTACCGCATGCCTAATATTTTCCTGTTTTTTCTATGATTTCGTTCAATCGGATGCGGTATGAAGAAAACTCTTGAAAACCGACTTCAGGAGGGATGAGGTGATCCCCAAAGGGGATGTATCCCCCCGTTTTTAGTACTTCCTGAACCGTTTTCAAGATTTCTTCGATACGTTCTTTGCCTCGAGCAATTTCGCTTTTGGGGATTCCACCGAGAAGCTGTAATTGTGGAAACGCTTTGCGCACTTGTACAAGGTCCATTCCGCAGCTTACTTCGATGGGGTAAAGACCAGTGATACCGCCTGCGATTAAAAGAGGAATGATATCGAAACAGTATCCATCGGTATCCAGGAGCACTACCTCAACACCCCGGGCTTTGACAAAATCGGTGAGTCGGCGATAATAAGGTACCATAAATTCCTGCATGATTTTTGGGGAAATCATGGGGCCCTTACCGAAGGACAGGTCTTCCCAAATGTGGAGGGCATCAACTTCAATTTGAGCCAGGATTTCTTCGTAGATAGCCATCCAGAGGTTGACAAAGGTTTGGGTAATGTCATGGATAAGCTCTGGGTCCTGATAGTACCCTACGAAAAGATTTTCATATCCCATGAGCGTTGCCAAGGTTCCAAAAAGACCGTGGGGATACCCACCGATAACCAGAGGAAAATCTCGTTCTTTATAAAGAACGATCATCTCGTCCCAATTTGGGGGCAGACGAAAAAGAATTTCCTCTGGCCGGAGCCGCTCTCTTTTGAGTGTTTCCCAAGTTTCCCAGTTTTTGATTGGATACTCGACGGCTGAAGGGATCACTGCAGTTTCTTTAAGAAAATGCCTTTTAACCCCATCCAGGTCAACGTAAAGGAGGTGGTGATCGTCTTCTTCCAGGATTTCGATTTCAAAAGGCGGATAGAAAAGAAGGTTGAGATTGAGCAGTATCTGAGGCTTATCCATCCCAAAGTAGGAACGAATATCGAAATCGAGGTGAAACCCCTGAGTCGGCCAGTAAAGACCTCCTCCTACGACAGCGATTCCAGGAGGGAGGGTATCACCCTTTATAGATTGCCAGCAGGGAACATAAAGGTGTGAGGTGGGAGAAGAGACAGTCTGAGGAAGGTGCGGGTACGATTTCTTAGGTAAACCCTCCCGATAAAATCGCTCGACTGTTTTTCCCAGTAACCAAATTCCCGTTTGACAGAACGAACCCGAGTGTTAAAGTGCATCACTTCATAAAAGCGCTCTCGTGTGTTCATACTAAAAACCCCCTTTAGCGCTGTTCGCGAAGTTTCTTGATGATGCCAAAGAGTTTTTCTACTTCCTTTTGAGATAATGTGGCAGTCGGTTCATCCATTACGATAATGTTCGCTTTTTTGGCTAAGGCTCTGGCGATTTCTACCACCTGTTTTTCAGAAACACTGAGTTTTTTCACCGGTATTTCCGGGTCAATTTGTTCTCCTAAAAGTTCCAGAAGTTCTTGGGCGCGGCGTTCAATTTCTTCTTTCTGACGTATGGGTATACCGACGAAACGTTTGGTAGGCAGGTCTCCCATAAAAATGTTCTCGGCTACGCTCAGCTCTGGGAAAAGTTCCAGTTCCTGATAGATAACTCGAATGCCTTTGGCCAAGGAATCTGAGGGAGCGTGAAAATGGACTTCTTCCCCATTAATCAGGATTTTGCCTCCGTCTTTATTGTAATCCCACTCAAGATTTTTATGAGCGTAGATTTACCTGCTCCATTTTGTCCAAGGAGTGCGACCACTTCTCCACGATTAAGGAAGAAATTGATTTCATCGAGTACCCTTACCCCCGAAAAGGATTTAACGATACTATGCATTTCTAAGTATGACATGCTTATCTTCCTTTTACCCCCTGGGGCACCCCAGGGGGTATTGATTTTATTGTATATCTTCGGGAATGAGTTGTGCGTACTCTTTGTACTTCTCTCGAAGCTCGGCCAGGAATTTGTTGTACGCTTCTTTGGGGAATTCGTACTTCACGTCGGGATATCCTTCTGGTGTGACACAGGGCCACTTTGGATAGAGTTCACAAACATTCATCGGCGTCACGACGACGTGCTGGACAAAAATACCCTCGGGAAGGGAATGACCGGCAAGTTTCATGAGTGCTGCAGGGATGAGGTAGTTTCCATATCGCTCGGGGAACGATGCCGGGTCGCCAACGTAAATATATCCTTCCTTGGATAATTCTTCCTGTCCGGTTTCATCGCATCCTAATCCTACGACGATAGCATCTTTGTCTCTTTTGGTGAA
>JBDIWM010000037.1 GCA_039638595.1 Atribacterota bacterium | reverse complement strand
ATCCTCCGAAAAACGATTCTCCTGACAAAACCGAGAAAAAAGCTGGGGAATCGTATCGAGTTCTACCGATTCCTCCGCCTCCGGTAACTCATGCTCCCTGGCAATGACTTCCGTCATCACCACTTTCCAGTTTTCCCCCTCCAGTTCTCTGAGATCCCGACACCACTCGGCATCCATGATTTCCTCTCGAATGCGCAAGCGCACATAATTCCTTTTGGGACCGAGACACCCCTCAATCATCGCCTGTATCGCTTTTTTATCCCTCTTTTCCTCAAGGTCAAAACTCAAAAGACGAGAATTGTCAAAAAAGTGGGGTGTGATTTTGGCCTGCTCACCCTCGCAGAGTTCGACCACCACAAAGCCCCCGCTCTTTTTTCCCACCTGTTTGAAATTATCGAGAACCAGCGAAGATGGATACTGAATGGGAAACGGGTTCCGGAGAGGAATCATGTCATGGAGATGCCCAAAGGCCCCGTAGTGAAAAAAAGAAGGAAGGTCTCCCCTTTTCAGGAAAACTTCCCGATTGGCATTGGCTTCCAGATAGTGCAACGCCAGATCTTCGATGGTCACATGAGCCACTAGAATGTTCCAGAAAAAGGGGTGACGATTTTCTTTCCACCTATCCATGTGTGCGCGGATATTTTCTCGAGCAACACTTTGGCTCTCACTTCCAGGACCATTCCCCAGAAAACGCGCCAGACTCAAATAAGGAAGGGGAAAGATACTCACCCCAACATCCTGAAGGTGTCGCACATCAAAATCCTTGATCACCAGCATCCTCTCCGGGAAGACACCTCGCAATGGCTCCACCGCATACCAGTCGTGATTTCCTACCACCCACACGAATAGTGTAAATTGGGTAAAGGAACGGATGGTATCCACCACAAGGCGAATTGCCTCCTTCGGTGGATGATAAGAATGATGGAAAAGGTCACCCGCATGCACAACCAGATCAACCTTTTCCTCCTTTGCAACTACAAGCATTTCTTCCAAACACTCCCGCTGTTCCTCCAAACGATCCACCTCTCGCTGGGTTCTCCAGGAAGAAAGGCCAATGTGCCAATCTGCAGTATGAAGAATTTTGACTCTTGGTTTCAACATCGTCTCGCCCTGACGGCAATTGAATTCTGCTTTATTTTACCATGAACATCGCATTTCACCTGACCTCCAAAATGTGATACCCTTCTTCTTTCCTAATTCCCCCAAAAGAGTACTGCACGGGATATTTATAGACAGGACCATTGACCACCACCGTATGAAATTCTCCTTCTTCAGCACAGATATCAACACCCAGTTTCTCAAGGTCCAGAATGAGTTGCTGGATGTAGCGACGACCGAGAAAAGCCGATGATAAAAACTGGTCCTTTACCACTACGATGTAAGCCTCAAAACCACTGTCAATGATTTCTTGTGCAACTTCGTGGCGGTCTTTCCCCCAAAGAGGCAAATACGGAACGAGTCCCGCTTCCGTACAAACCTTTTCCACCCATTCCCGATGAGGCCAGAGATCAATATCCCCAAAAACGCCACCCTCGATACCCATAGCCCGAAAAACGCGAAGCATACCCAAAAATCTCTGTTCATATTCTTCCCAAGACGCGTGTTCGTAAAAGAGCGGTATACCCATTGCTTCAGCCTGACGTTGTAAGAAAGAAAGAGGCAGTCGATGTCCCGCGGTAAAGTCACCCTGGTCACTCAACATCACAAGGAGCGCTTCCACTCGCAGGCCATCCTGCCTTGCCTTGAAGAGGCTGAGGTGAGAATCCTTCCCACCACTAAAGGAAACAAACATCCTTTTACCACTTCGTTTTACCATCGCGACTGTGTCCCCCTCTCACAAAACCAGATTGAGAATCCAACCAACCAAAGTCGCCGAAGCAACCATGATCAACAGAGCTTCAAGAAGCCTCTTCCAGCCGAATTCGCGTAACATGACCACAAATGTGGCTACACAGGGAAAGAACATGGCCAAGATCACATTGGCAATAACGAGCTGTTTCATCGAAAGGTCCAGAGGAAGAAGCATGCCCACGGCCATATCCTTGCGCAGGAAACCGAGGATCAAAAATAGTACCGCTTCTTGGGGAATTCCCCATATCTTAGCAACCAAAGGACTGATTACCCTACTGATTCCAGAAAAAAAGTGGGTAAGGTGCAGAGCATTCACGCTCAGAATCCCAATAAAAACGATAGGAAGGGCCTCTCGCAGGAATCCCCGCAGACGCAACCAGAGTTTGGAAAGGATGGCCTTGGGGAAAGGGAGTCGATACGGAGGAATTTCAGTCAAAAGCGAAGGGCGAAAACCGGGTACAAGATATTTCAGGAAAACCGACCAGCACAACCATACACAAAATAAAGTTCCATAGACAAGCAAAAGAGGAGCAAAACCATACTTTCCCAAAGACCCTACCACAAGCGCTTGCTGAGCAGCACAGGGAATACCAATGGAAATGAGAGTTGCCACAATAAAACGCTCTGCTTCACTTTCTAAAATCCTCGTAGCCATAATTCCAGGGACATTACACCCCAGTCCAAGCAAACTGGGAACAATAGTGTAACCATGAAGTCCCAGCTTATGGAAGAATCCATCGAGCAGCACCGCCACCCGGGGTAAATACCCGATATCCTCCAGAAGCCCAAGCATAAGGTAAAACGCCATAATATACGGAAGCACCACCCCAAAAGGGATGTAAACGCCGGTGGAAATAATGCCCATAGATTGCTCGAGGTCAACTTGACCATCAATCAGTTCTCCCAAAAGGATGCGTCCTAACCAGGGAACATGCAAAAAATAAGGTTCCACCTTCCCCAAAAGGGGAAGATAAAATCGCTCGAAAAGGTTTTCCAACAATCCGATGAGACCCTCACCAACAAACCGTACCAGCAAAAAGGCTCCCAAAAGAACAAAGAGGGCAACGACCAATCCACCCACTGGATGAATTGTGAACTGTCCTAACCAATCCAGAAAACTGGGTTTCACGTAAGAAAGATGTTGCACCGCTTCAATAAGCCGTCCAATTTCTTCCCAGCGATGCGTGTGCTCGCAAGAGACAGGGTGAGGAAGGGCGGCTTTTTCTAAAACTTCAAAAAGTTCTTTGATTCCCTCACCACTGGTGGCAACCACTGGAACTACCGGAATACCCAGTGCTTCGCTAAGCCGCACAATATCAATCTGAATACCTCGCTTTTTGGCCTCGTCCCACATGTTGAGAGCCACAACGGTCGGCTTCGCTTTCTCACAGATTTCGAAAGTGAGATAGAGGTTTCGCTCCAAATTTCCAGCATCAACCACGTTGATCACAATATCCGCTTCGTCAATGAGTTGACCAGCAATTCGTTCCGCTTCAATTTCCGAAGACAGAGCATAGGTGCCCGGAGCATCAATTAATTCCCAGGTTTCATGATCTCTTTTAACCGTTCCCCTCAAAAAATCGACAGTGGTCCCAGGATAATTGGAAGAAACCGCATAAACACCCGTTAACTGAGTAAAAATGACACTCTTCCCCACATTGGGATTGCCAACCAGAACAATCTTTTTCATCGTTCAACCTCCACCATGACCCGCAAAGCCAATCCCCTCCCCAGAGCAAGTTCTTGAGTTCCACACGAAATAACCACCGGTCCTCCTCCCAGCGAAGAACTGATCTTTTTTACTTTTTTCCCTGGGAACAATCCCAGAACCCATAACCGTCGAGGGAACGCTTCCTGACCATTCACACCGATTACGGTTCCTTCCTCACCAGCTCTCATTTCTGCAAGCGTAACCATAATTCTGGTCACTCTTCCATCCCCCTCGATCGGCAATCCTTACAGACTCCATAAAAGTACAGCTGATGCGATTGGACAAGGAAGTTATACTTTTCCTCCAGCATCCTGCCCAGTCCTTCCACAAATTCATTTTCTTCTTTCCGGAAATCCTGATAATCAATGACTCTTCCACATACCGTGCATACCAGATGGTGATGGTGAAGGGCGGGAATTTTGGCAATTTCATAGTGTTCTTTTCCGTCGCCAAAATTGACTCGGTGCACAATACCCATCCGAGAAAGGAGTTCCAGGTTACGGTACACAGTAGCAATTCCTACTTTTTGATGCTTTGCTCTGAGATAACTGTATATTTCTTCTGCCGAGAGATGTTTTCTCTGCTCTTCCAGAACTTCCACAATAGCTTTCCGTGAAGGAGTAATCCGTTTTCTAGAAAGTTCAAAGGCTTTTCTCCACTTTTCTCCGATTTTCATCGTTTTCACCAAAAAATGAGAATAATTCTCATTATCATAATTATATGAAACGCAACAAAACCTGTCAAGTCAAATTAATAAATCGGAAAAACTTCAAAGCTTTGAAAACAAATACTATCCCTTAGAGTCGCATATCCTTGTCTTGAATAGCCCGAAAGGGGCGAGAACGATGAGAGAGAAACTCATGGAATTGTATGACAAACTGAAGATACACATCGCCTGCCATCACGTTCACAGTACGAACCCGACGCATATCTTCCCCAAAGGTACTGTCACGTAAAAGTCGACGCAACTCTTCTTTAACACTCTTCAGGAGGCGCGAAGAGGGCATACCATTCCTCCGCTTCCAGGATTTTCACATATTCTCGAATACGGACCCAGTTAAGGTTTTTTCCGCGTATGCGGACAAGTTCCTTGATGTCCTCCAAATCCAGAGTTCGCCCAGAAGGATCATTTTTCAAAGCCTGTAATTTTAAACCAATCAGGTCTTCAGGAGCGATAACCCTTATTCGCATTGCCCCACCAAAAATCTCACATTCTTGAGCCCGGCGAAGCATATCAAGGGTGCTTTCCCGAAAAGCATGGAGAAAATCCACCTCGCCAAAAACGGCGAGTGATGACACATACTGTGAGACATTCTCGCTGCGATACCGACATTCATACCCCAACTCTGTCATGATCGTATCCACTACAGACATGTCGTCTCGAAAAACCAGAAAATCAATATCCATCGTCGCCCGACCCACTCCTAAAAGACCCAGAGCCAGGCCCCCGATGAGCGCATAGCGAATATTCTGAATTTCAAACCGGGAAAGAAGTGCCTCTAAAACCATCCGCAAATCCAAAGTTTGCTACCTCTTCTTTCTGACTTTTTCAATCTCCTCTTCAGTAAGTTCTCGCCCAAAGCTGCGTAGTCCAGAAACCCGAAATCCATGCTTTTCGGCAAGAAGCTGAATTTCTCGTACCCGTTCCACTTCAACTTCTTTTCCCAAGGTATAGTCTTCAAATCGTCCTTCAAGAGCCAAAACCATGGTTTCAGCCATACAGGCATATGCTTTACGGGGAGGATACCCAAAATCCATACCAAAGTCGGGGTCACCAGGGACGTCCACAACACCCCCCTCGATTACCAGCACATCCTCCCTTGCCCGGGCTACTTCCTCAGCAACATTTCTGGGACGGGCTACATCGCAAATGACCGCACCTCGTTCAATCCAAGAAGGCTCCAGGAGATTCTTCACTGCTGAAGCAACCGTCAGGATAGCCCTTGCTCCCCGAATGCCTTCTTGCATATCAACGAATGCCTTCACTGCAGGAGCGCCACGTTTCTCTGCTTCGACCTTTACTTTCTCGGTGCGTTCCCGGTCCCGACCAATAAGGCGCAATTTCTTCCCTTCTTCAGCAAGGGCCAAAGCACAGGCTCTACCAATTGAACCTGTCGCCCCCACAATGGCTATTTCCTCGTCAAGAAGGTTTACATCCATTTTGCCACAGGCTACCTTCAGAGCCTCCAGAGCCGTAGCCACTGTGTAACTGTTGCCGGTGGTCACAGCAATGCGTAGACCATTTTTGACTGTAATCCCTCCGTCACCAGCTACGGAAGTAAACGCTCCCAGTCCAATAATCCCGGCTCCCATTTTCTCAGCCAGCAATCCACATTTGCGGATTTGCCGAGCCACAAAAGAAAAAGGATACTCCAAAAGAACCCGCGACGTCATAGGTAATCCCACAAACCATCCTTCAATTTCTTTACCAGTAGCTGCCGATTTCACCCCGGTCACATGGGAGAGGATAAAAGGGGGTACTCTTGAAGCCAGAAACTCCACCCACGAGGAAGGTAAAAAACGCAAGAAGGGCATGTGCTCTCGAATATCTTGCACATCCATAGCGTGGATAATGAAGGCAAATTTATCCATCGAGACCACCTTTCTTTTTACCCTTCCACCGATTTTTTCAATGCCAAGAGCATAGCCTGAGTATTTTCTTCCATCTTTTTTCGCAAAAACGCACTGATCAGGGCTCCCACAAGGGGTAATCCAAGATCATATTCAATTTCGAGCTCAACCCGTGTTTTCCCCTCCTCCGCTGGCTCAAATCTCCATATTCCCCTATACGTTTTAAAGTCACCCTCAAGAATAAAAAATTGGCATTCCCTTTTTTCATCATCCCACAAATCACGTTCGGTCCACTTCACCTCTCGTCCCTGAAAGCGACCTTTCCAGAAACTATCAACGCTTTGACTTTCTTTCCGCAGAATCCTCACTTCCTCGAGATCTGGCAGAAATTGCGCCAATCGCTCGATATCCTTGGCCTTCTCATATACAGTGTCCGCATTTCCTTCAATCATCAGGGAAGCAGAAACCTTCGCCATTCGAAACCCTCCTTTCTATGCGTTCAATTCCTCCACAATTTTTTTCACTCCCTGAAGCGATGCAGCCATAGCTTCAATCACCTGGTCCATTTCTTCACGGGTAATGGTTAAGGGAGGCTCAAAACGGATAACTCGAGGATTATTCAAGGTGTATGCGACAAGGACCATTTTTTCAGCCATTTCCATAGCCAGAAGCGAAGCAACATCTGAATCGAAGAATTCCATTCCAATGAGAAGCCCCATACCCCGTACCTCTTTAATGAGTTCAGGAAAGACCCGCTGGAATTCCCGCAATTTCTGTATCAAATATTCGCCCTTATCTTGAGCCTGCCGGGGGATGTGCTCTTCTTGTAAAATTTTGAGCGTCTCCAGCCCCACCGCACAGGCCAGAGGATTCCCACCAAGGGTAGAGCTATGGAGCAAGGGATTGTCTTCAAAAACTTTCCAGATTTCCGCAGTGCTCACAAAAGCACCAAGGGGAAGAAGGCCTCCACCGAGACCCTTCGCTAAGGTCATAATATCTGGAATCACTCCATAGTGTTCACAGGCAAACATTTTCCCGGTCCGTCCCAACCCCGTTTGAACCTCGTCGATGATGAGCAGTGCCCCATAACGATTACAGATTTCCCGAATGCCCAGGAGATAATTTGGCGCCGCAATATTAATTCCTCCTTCACCCTGAATGGGCTCCACAATCACTGCTGCCGTAGCCTGGTCAACTATCGCCCTCATTGCCTCAAGATCATTGAATGGCACCTGATAAGTTTCAGGAAGCAGCGGCTCGAAGGGCTTCTTATACACGTCTCTTCCCGACACGCTCAGCGCTCCCATAGTCTTTCCATGGAAACTGTTGACACAGGATACAAATTTCTTCCGCTTAGTATAAAGTCGCGCCAGCTTTAACGCTCCTTCTACGGCTTCAGCACCGCTGTTACAGAAAAATGAATACTGGAGATTGCCAGGTGTAATCCGGGCCAGCATTTCCGCAAGATCCGCTTGTTGTTTATTAAAAAGAGTACGGGTAGAAAGAGGAAGCCTTTGGAGTTGTTCAATGGCTTTTTCCACCACACGGGGATGGTTACGACCGATATTAAACACACCAAATCCACCAATACAATCAATATAGGCTCGGCCAAAGACGTCAAAAACTCTGGCTCCTTTTCCTTCCCATTCTACAGTGGCAAGATTGGCAAACTTACAGAGACGTGCAAAGCCAGGGTTCACGTATTTCATGTACTTTTCGATGGTTTCCTCAACAATTTTTTCCTTGTCCTCCATATTACGCCTCCCTCAATCTCAAGACTCTCGGCCTAATGCCAAGCTGACGCATCAACGCGAGATACTCCTCAGGATGGATTGTGCGTGGATCTTTCTCCAGTATGGCTACGAAAATCGCCTGTAAAACGTTTGTCCCAAAGGAGCGTCCATTCATCTCTGGAGTGGTGGTAACAAGAACGTGAACCCCTCTACGATGCATCTCTTCAACATCCTGAGCCGTTACCGTGTTGGCGATAATCATTTTTCCACGGAGATTTTCCGGAGCAAAACGGAAAATATACAGAAAATCTCCGGCGACGATGTCAGACTTTTCAAAATAACGGGGAAAACGAGGCTGGTTTTTTTCCTGCTCTTTCCCAGTGGGGTAAAGAATGTCAATGGGAAGACGACGCAAAACTGGCATCATGACCACCGAAAGCAATCGCAAAGTCCACAGACACCGGAGCGCTATAGGAATCCCCAGAGCAAAGGGCATATCGCCGATAAGGAGGTTACAGCCCACCTCTTTGAGCCCCTCAGCTAATCCATACCGGTCCATTCCGCTCATGACGAGGGCAGTTTTTCCGGCCATACTCAAGTTTTCTCTTTCCTTCAAGTAGCGAGGAATTTCCCGTTCCCAAACAATCTTCAGTTCCCCACCATCTACGATGGGGGTTTTCTTAAGTCCTGCAACGAGTCTTGCCACATCAACCACTTCATATCGGTAGTGACCCGCCCGGAGATAAAGATCCGCTCCGCCCAGTCCTAAGACGTCAACCTGACCGTCTAGTTCAGCAAGGAGTTTTTTAAACTTCTCTTTATCACCATCAACGCCAATTCTTTCAATCGAAATCCGATATCCTAAAAGTTCAACCTGCGCCCTGTGATTCCTTCGGGAGGAACCCAGACTGATGCTCACCACTCTCTTTTCGCCCATCATGCTCATCCTCGATTCTTTGAAAGGTCAGGAAACCTTCCATGAACACCCCCGGTTCAAAAGAAATACTTTTTACCAGCACACAACCCCCAATCCGGGATGCTCTTCGACAAACCATTCGCTGAACCTTCAAAAACCCGCTCACATTCCCCCATACTTCCAGGTCCTGCACTTCAACCGAACCAGTCACTCTACCGCCCTTGGTCACCAGAAGCTGAAGACAACGAATCGAACCAACAAATTCCCCCTCTACAATGAGGAGACCCGGTGTCTCTAATTGGCCATTGGCTTTAGCATTACTACCAATGACCGCAACTTCCTCTCGATTATGGTTCTGATTCGTTGAGCTCATGGATGATCCGTAAGCCCTCCAGAGTCAAAACCGGATTAAAAATATCGATGAAATCACAGTATTTCTGCAAGAAAACGCCCCATCCTCCCGTCCCAATTACCCGAGCCTCCTGTGAAAATTCCTCCTTCATCCTCTGCACAATCTCTCTTCCCAAACCAATGTATCCGAAAAAGACCCCAGCATGCATGGCTTCCACCGTGGTTCTGCCGATGCATCGCTCTGAAACTTCTACGTCGATTCGAGGGAGTTTCGCTGTTTTCTCATAGAGCGCTTCCAAAGCAATTCCAATACCCGGAGCAATAGCTCCTCCTAAATATTCCTTCCGGCGAGTCACCGCACAAAAGGTAGTTGCCGTTCCAAAGTCAACGATAATTAAATCTCCCCCATAAAGAGACGAAGCCGCTACCGCATTGACAATGCGATCTGCTCCCACCTCTTTTGCCTCAGCCCGAACTGCAAGTCCCGTTCTTACCCCCGGTCCCACTACAAGATATGGCAGCATCCAGTCAAAGCGAAAAAGATGTTCCAGAGCACTCCCCACCGGTGGTACCACACAGGATAACACAACTCGTTTCAGTGTCTTTCGCTCTATACCCACCCGAACAAGGAGTGACTCCATCATGAGTCCCCATTCGTCCGGAGTTCGACGCGAGGATGTTGAAATTCGCCAGTGCTTCAGCAATTGTTGATCTTCATAGACGCCAAAAGTGGTATGGGTATTTCCAACATCAACCGCGAGGATATGAATCAATTGTAAACACCCTCAAGACGATCTTAACAATTGGCAAAACTACCACCCCAGAAATCAAGAGCTCCAGAATACCATTAACCAGAAAAATGGGAAGCACCTGTTCCCAGGTGAAATATTTCATGAATACCATCAAGCCCAAAACCCCTACGGTATTGGTCAACGTCCCTCCGAGACTCCCAAACAAAATACCTAGATTCCCTTTCCCCAGAACTCTCCATAAGAAATATGCAACAACCCCGATAAAAATCCGGGGCAGAAAACAAGCCACCAGGTTCCCCAAGAAAAGGTGCATGGTGAAAAAAGCCAGTACACACCCCACCAGAGCGCCGACCAAAGGACCACCTATAATCCCTCCTATTATAGCAGGAATATGCATGGTTGTGGCATAGGTAGAAAGATTTGGCACCGGGATGAGTCCCAGAGGAGTCAGAGCAAGAATACCTGAAATACCACCCAAAACACCAGCAAAGACAAATTTCCGCCAAGATGATTGAACCATACTTCACACCTCCGTTCCAGTTCTTCAAAGATACCAGACGGAAAACCCATCAGGTTCCCTTTCTCGCTGCTCTCTTGAGTCAGCGGCACATTCCACAGGTTGGGATATTCGCCACACTGGTTGCCCTGGTCACCGAGGAAATGACCGCTTCGGTGACACTATGGTAAATCCCTCCTACCAGAGACAAGTAGTCAACAAGCTTCTTTCTTTTCAAGGAAACGAGAAAAATGACATCCCCATCGTAGAGGGTGGCAAAAGGACGAATACAGGTGGCCAGGGCCGAGTGAACCACATTCGCAAATTGGAGGAGTTCTTCCCGAGAACAATCGGCTTCAACAACCACCACCGCCAGCGTGGTATTAAAAGGAGAAAGCGAAATGCCTTCTCCCTTTTCCTCTTTCCATCCAGCCACAATCTCTCCGGAATAAGGAGAATAAATATTTCCCAGAGAATTCGTCACAACAAAAGCCCATATCCGGCCCTGCCGGGTTTCTGCTTCACCCTTTCCAAATCCCCCTTTAATGGCCCTTCCCATGCCTCCCATTTTACCCACCGTGGCTCCAGTCCCCGCACCAACACTGCCTTCAATAACCACCTCGCGCGCTTTTCCACAAGCAAGATACCCCCATTCTGGGGTCGGAAAAGCCCATTCACCAACCTCAAGGTCATAAATCACGGCCTGGGCAACAATGGGAACAACTCCTCGGAGTGTTTTAAAGCCCCTCCCTCGTTCCTGCAGAAATTCAACGACCCCAGAGCTACAGGAAAGACCGAAAGCACTCCCTCCACTCAGAACAATGGCATCGACACTTTCCACAAGACGCCCCGGGGAAAGGGCTTCCAGCTCCCGGCTCCCAGGTGCTCCACCACGTATTGAAACCACAGCCCGATTGGGATCGAAAAAGAGGAATACGGTGCAACCGGTAGCCTTTTTCAGATCTTCGTAATGCCCCACCAAAAATTCCATCAATTTTTAGGAAAGCTTACACCCACAGTAGGGGCAAAGCTTAAAATCGGGCGAAACTTTTTTACCACACTTGGGACACACACCAACGTCAGTCTGGGGTTCCTCTTCCGGGGGACACGCAGCCTTTGCTTTTGCAAACTCCTCTTGCCAGTTTTTAATATCCACCATACTATCAAAATAGAGCGTTTGAGACTTTCCCCATTCATCAACGTAATTTACAGTCAAATAGGCGGGTTTACGACTCAAGCGCTGGTAACGGAAAAGACGATTCCCAAAATTCGTATCTTCAAAATCCTTTTCAGAAGTCGACTCTATGGTAGAAATCCTTTGTAGCGGTACTCGAAAAACAACTTTTTCAAAGGGCATGGTGAAACCAAAAATATTTGGACCTTTCTCAAAATTTTCAAACCATAAGCTACGAGACATTAAAAAAAGGAGGCCATCGGTTACTTTCTCAAACCGGGGATGGCCTCCTAAGTAACGAGTAAAACCGGAAAGCACTCGACGTTCTCCGTATTCCTCTTCCTTTGCTTTCCAGAACTCCTCAACCGACACCTGGCCTCCTTTTCTCTTAACGCCCCAGAGCACCCCAACCAGAACTAAGACACCCAAAATCAGGGTATATCCTAGAAAGTTCATAGACAGTACTCTCAGGATTTGGATCCGTTATTCGTGGTGTTCCCAGAAGTGCCACAAGTTGAACAGCTTGAAGAAGAACAGGTACTGCAACTTGAGCTGCTACTTTTCGAACCCGAGCCTCGATAGTCTGTAGAGTAAAAACCAGAACCCTTAAAAACAAAACCCACACTTCTACTAATCAAACGTTTTACTTTTCCTTTACAAAATGGACACTGTGAAACAGGTTTATCACTAAAAGATTGAAATTCCTCAAAAACTTTGCCACATTCCAAACACTCGTACTCATAAATTGGCATTGCTGCCACCTCCCCAGGACCAAAGACCCGGTGGATAGACGCCACCGGGTCACTCTTCTACTATTATATCATCACCTCAGTACTCTGGCGTCGGCGGAACCGGGGGAGTTTTCTCCTTTTCCGGGATTTCAGTCACCACAGACTCAGTGGTCAGCATCACCGAAGCGACGCTGGCTGCGTTCTGCAAGGCGGTGCGAACAACTTTGACTGGATCAATAACTCCCGCCTGAATCATGTCGACAAACTCGCCGGTTAAGGCGTTGAAGCCCAAATTGGGATTGCTGGCAGATTTAATCCGTTCCACAATCACCGAACCCTCTTCACCAGCGTTTTCAGCGATCATCTTAGCTGGTTCTTCCAGCGCTTTTCTGACAATCAGGGCTCCAACCTTCTCATCACCGCTTAGATTCAAAGCATCAATGGCCGAAGTGCAGCGAATCAGGGCCACGCCACCGCCAGGAACAATTCCTTCTTCCACCGCTGCTCGAGTGGCATGGAGAGCATCTTCAACTCTGGCCTTCTTCTCCTTCATTTCGGCTTCGGTTGCTGCGCCAACTCGAATGACTGCTACACCACCAGCGATCTTGGCTAGTCTTTCCTGGAGCTTCTCCCGATCATAATCAGAGGTGGTTTCCTCAATCTGCTTTTTGATCTGGTTCATCCTCGCTACGATATTTTCACGTTTCCCAGCGCCTTCCACAATGGTGGTATTCTCTTTGTCAACAACCACCTTGCGAGCCTGTCCAAGGTCTTCAATGGTAATGTTTTCCAGTTTAATACCCAGGTCTTCAGAGATGAACCGACCACCAGTAACAATGGCAATGTCTTCGAGCATTGCCTTCCGGCGATCACCGAAACCAGGAGCTTTGACCGCTGCACAACTGATAACACCCTTGAGCTTATTCACCACCAGAGTTGCCAGGGCTTCGCCTTCCACATCTTCAGCAATGATGAGGATAGGTTTCCCTCTCTGAACCACTTTTTCCAAAATTGGGAGAAGGTCCTTCACTGCCGAGATTTTCTTTTCGTAGATAAGGATATAAGGGTTCTCCAACACGACTTCCATTCTTTCTGGGTCAGTAATGAAGTAAGGAGAGAGGTATCCACGATCAAATTGCAACCCTTCTACAACTTCTAACGTCGTTTCTAAACCCTTTGCTTCCTCAACTGTGATGACGCCATCTTTCCCAACTTTCTCCATAGCATCGGCAATAATGCTTCCAATGGATTCATCGTTGTTCGCAGCAATTGAAGCGACCTGGGCAATTTCCTTACGATCGCTGACCTCTTTGCTCATGTCCCGTAGTTTACTGACTACCGCCTCAACAGCTTTATCGATACCCCGTTTGAGTAATACTGGGTTTGATCCGGCTGCAACGTTCCGCAACCCTTCCCGGTAAATACTTTCTGCAAGAACCGTAGCCGTGGTGGTTCCGTCACCGGCAACGTCACTGGTCTTCGACGCAACTTCCTTCACAAGCTGCGCACCAACGTTTTCGTTGGGGTCAGAAAGTTCTATCTCCTTGGCCACGGTCACGCCATCTTTGGTAATAGTCGGAGATCCGAATTTCTTCTCGATAATGACGTTTCTTCCTTTAGGACCGAGGGTCACTTTTACAGCATCGGCCAGGACTTTTACACCACGCAAAACAGCCTGCCGCGCTTCTTCTTCAAAGAGAATTTGTTTGGCCATGCTCACTTACCTCCTTTCTCTTTTAAAACTTCAGTCTTCGATAATTCCTAAAATGTCATCTTCACGCATAATAAGGTATTCTTCTTCGTCAACCTTTACCTCGGTACCGGCATATTTCCCAAAGAGAACCTTGTCACCTTCTTTCACTTCCAAAGGTTTGCGGTTTCCATTTTCATCAACTTTGCCCGTGCCCACAGCGACAACCTTTCCCTGCTGTGGTTTCTCTTTGGCGGTGTCGGGAAGAATAATTCCACCCTTTCTAACTTCTTCTTCCTCGACTCGTTTTACCAAGATTCGATCTCCTAACGGTTTAATCTTCATACCCTCTTCACCCCTTTCCTATTGATTCCATTTCAAACCAAAGTCTATTGTAATCAAATTTTCCATTTTGGCAAGTTAGGACAAAATCAATCAAGGTCAATTTTTCGCCAAAAAGGCAGAAATTTGGATAAATTTTTTGACATTATGTCACAAAAGGTAGATAAAAATCTGACAAAATGGCAAAAATAACTTTTACTTCGATTCCTCTTCGATTTCGTACTGTTCCATCTTCCGATAGAGAGTCCTGGGACTGATACCCAGAGTTTGAGCCGTTTTCGTTTTGTTAAAACGATGAAACTTGAGTGTTTCGCGAATGAGGAGCCTTTCCACTTCCTCAAGCGGCGTTCCAATTTTGATTTCCAGCACCCCTTCTCGCACAAAACCCTTAATAATGTGTTCAGGAATGTCATCTACCGTCAAGAGGTTACTTTCCGAAAGGATAACCATTCCCTCCAGTGTGTTTCGAAGCTCAATGACATTTCCCGGCCAGTCATAATCAATAAGCGTTTTGAGTGCTTCTTTGCTAATCTTTACCGCTTCTCGACCACTTTCTTCGGCAATCTCCCGCAAAAACTGGTCTACAAGAAAGGGAATATCCTCTTTTCTTTCCCGAAGAGGTGGAATTTCGATCTTGACTGCACTCAAGAAATAATAGAGGTCGCTTCGAAATGTTCCCCGTGCCACTTCACCTTCCAAGGGAACCTCAGAAGAAGCAATAACTCTGAGATTTCCCCCTTTGCGTCCGAAACGATATTCCTCCAGAAACTCTAACATCTCCGTTTGTTGAGAATAGGGAAGAAGATGTACATCTTCGAAGTAGAAAGTTCCCTCCTGGATCTCACCAAGATTCTGTGACTTCCCTTCCTCAACCAAAATACCGTTTCGAAAGAAATCATGGGCAATGGTGCCGCAGAGAACTTTGAAAAAAGGTTCCTTCCGGGTAAAAGCATATTGATGAATCGCTCGAGCTACCATTTCTTTCCCTGTCCCCTGTTCTCCTAAAAGAAGAATAGGGCGTTTCACTTGAGAAACCTGGATAACAAAACTGAACAACCGTTGCATCTTCTCAGAAACTCCTGTGAGACCGGCAAAAGAAAAACGGTGGACCATTCTCCTTTTCAGATCTTTGTTTTCCTCAAGAAGCAAGATCCGCTCTTCCGCTCGCCGCATTACCGAGAGAATGCGCGAAGGCGTAAACGGAGGGGAAAGATATTCATAAATTCCTTTGGTGAGGAGTTCCCGGATGCGGAACGAGTCTTCCTCTGACCCCATAACGATGATCACAATATCTGGAAAGCGCTGGCGAGCGAAAGAGAGGAGTTCGAGACTGTTTTCCCGTAAAATTTCCTCTCGCACAAGAACTACATCGATTTCCTCTTTCTCAATACAGTTCATAGCCAGTATGCGGTCCCGTATGGCGATGACGTAGTACCGCTCTTCACGTAAAATACTTCCTATTTTTTCTCGTAACAGTGCATCTTCTTCAACAAGAAGAACCTTTCTCATGCCTTCCCTATCTACAATTTGACGACTATACCACTTTCTGCGGAAGCTTGAGCTGCCAGCGCCAATTGTAGCGCCAGAATAGCCTGTTTCGGGGTCCCTCTTTCAATAGGCTTTCCTTCCTTTATACAATCAAAGAAATACTGGAGTTCACAGTAGTACGGATCTTCGGGAGAAACCTCGATGGTTTTTCTTTCTTCTCCATCCCGATAAAGAATAATCGGGTTACTTTGACTCCGTTCTTCGATATTCACTCCCGCTCTGAAGGTCCACTCCAGAACCCCTCGTTCGCCCAGAATTCTGTACCCACAGGTAAAGGGGAAATCTCCTTTCATCATCCACCCTCCCTGGATACTGGCTACGGCCCCGTCCTCATACCGCACCTCAGTAAAAATATGGTCCCAAGATCCCACCGCTGAACGCATCCCCCGAGCAAATACTTCTCTGGGACTTCCCAGAATCCAGTTAACGAAATCACAATCGTGGATATGAAGATCCAGCGCTGCACCACCACTCAAATCCGGTTTGAGAATCCAGCTATCCACCGACCAGGTTGGAGAAACCGAAAGACGAAAAGCTTCCACCGCCAAAATTGTACCAATCACACCTTCTTGAAGTAGCTCTTTTGCCTTGACATATTCTCCCCAAAAGCGAAGAACATGTCCCACCATGAATTTCACGCCGTTCCGACGACACACATCCTCCATGACGGCTGCATCGTCAACGGTAAGAGCGATAGGCTTTTCACAAAAAACGTGTTTTCCTGCATTCGCAGCCATCTCCACATACTCTCGATGAAGAAAGGTGGGAAGACAAATATCAACGATATCAACGTCTTCGTTTTTAAAAAGGGTACTCATAGAATCGTAACATCTGATCTCATACTTTTCTTTAAAAGCGGAAGCTTTTTCAGGATTCGTCTCAAAGAAAGCGCTTACCTCAGCACCTCCCACTTTCCTCCAAGCCTCCACGTGGACTGAAGCAATAAAACCGGCCCCTAAGAGAGCAATTTTATACACTTTTTTCCCCCTCTCATCTCATGATCTCTCGAACCCGCCGAACGTACTTTTCATATTCACAACGGGGTCGTGGATCAAAGGCATAATAAATTTCCATAACCCTCCCACTCCCAATTTTTCGTTCTTCCCTTTGTTTCATGAGTCCAGAAATAATCTGCGCCTGAGTTTTGAATTCTTCCATCGATTTCCGAACCCGTGTTTCTGCTTCCTCCGGTGCCAAAAGAGCCCGATTCGCCCGAACAGAAGGGTCGTCCCCACACAAAAAAGCGTCTTCAGGCTCAAAATCGCTCCACACCGCATATTGAAGGATAGAACGAACAGGCGATGGCTCACCCCAATCCACCATCACCGGATCCCCAGCCTGCGGCACATCAAAGGCACCCACCATGAACGCGGCCAGATGATCCAAATGTTCCCGGTATCCATTAGGCAATAAAACCCGGGTAATTTTCAAACGACGTAAAAGTGGGAGAACCTTCCGTAACGTTCCTTCTCCATGTTCCAGTTTCCAACCAATGAAGGGCCAGAGGCTATAATCATCATAGTCCAAACGATGAACATGAGCTGAATCAATACCCAACACCTCGTATGCCCTCAACGTTTCTCTGGCTCGCAGAGCAGTGATAATGTGTTTCTGCTCAATTACGCTGTACCCACCAGAGCCGTTGCAAAAAACCACCACGTGTACCTCTCCCCCAAAAAGAGGAATGGCCTGGAGAAGATATCCCGGGCCCAGAATCCCATCATCGTCATGCGGAGAAAAAATAGCCACCCGCTCGTTATTTTCCTGCCAGCCTGGAAAAAGAACACCAATGTCTTCACTTATCTCTTTCTTTCTCAAATCCAAGAAGCTAAAATCCGTTCTCTGCAATTTCCATCCCTCCTATTCCATTTACTTTACCCACGGTAAGTGTACCATGTCCGGTAAGACATTGCAAAAGTGTTTCCCCGTAAAACGTTGCTTCAAAAGACCAAGAAATAAAACACCTACCATATGGTTTTAAAAAGGATATAATACCAAAGAGGTGAAAAAGATGAAAAAAGTCACGCTCTATGCGTTGAGCACCTGTCCTTTTTGCAAAATGGCCAAGAGATTCTTTGAAACTCGTAACATTCCATTCGATCACGTGGACGTTGACCTTTTAGACCCAGAAGAAAAGGAAAAAGCGGTGCAAAAGGTACAGGAAATATCTGGTCGAAGGGCATTTCCAGTTGTGGTCATTGGAGAAACAGTCATCGTTGGTTACGACGAACTGCGTATTAAAGAAGCCTTGGAGGAGTGAGTAATCCAAATGGAAAAGATCCTCTGTCCGGTTTGCCAGGTTACCTTTATCCTGAGAGAAGAAAAAGAAGAGGGAAAAATCATTACCTGCCCAGTGTGTGGCGCGGTGCTTGTTCTTCACAAAGAAAGTGACTCTTGGATGCTTCGCCGACCCCTTCACTTCAGCCCGGAAGAGGAAATCCGTCGGCGGATTGAAAATTTTGCCCGCTTGCGAGGATACCACTTCAACGAAATGAAAGAACCCTTAGTTGAAGCACTTCTCAAAAAATACGAACGTTACGGTGATTTTTACTGTCCATGCAAAATCGATAATATTCCGGAAAACGTTTGTCCTTGTCTTGAAACCCGCAGCGGTAGCGTAGAAAAAGATGGTCGATGCCATTGTGGACTATTTTGGAAGTAAAGCAGCTATCATTTACCAGCCTAAATATAGAAGTACCAGGCGATACGCTCAGTGGATTGCAGAAATGACTAAAGGCGATGTCTTTTTTATTCATGATTTTGATGGGTCCAAGCTAGCGCATTATCAAACTGTTATTTTTGGTTCCTTCACCCACACGGGGAAAATGAAATCCATCGAATTCATCAAAAAACACTGGTCAATCCTGCAGGACAAACCCGTGATGGTCTTTGCCACGAGTGGCACTCCGTTTGTGGATCCCAAAGAGAGAAAAATCATCGCAAAGATCCTTTCCTCTGCAGCAAGAGGACGAGTAGCTTGCTCTCCTTTACCTGGGGCTTACTCATACCACCAACTGGACTGGAAAGATAAGCTACTCATGAACAGACCAAGGTGGAAATTGCTTTTCCAACGGTACTTCGTAAAAGATCCTGAAGCTGCTAAAAATCTTCGAAATTTCTATATTCCCCAGGACCGGACAAGCAAAGACGCTTTGACACCTCTTTTCACATTTTTGAATACAAAATCAAAAGAGCCAAAAGCCTTAAGGCCTCGAGGGCTCTTGGCTCTTCACTCTTTTCTTTTACGCCATCGAAATGGTTACGTTATCAGCAACACCTCCAAGAAGGGTATAGGTACCCGGCAGGGTCTGCAAAATCGAAGCTGGAACAAGGGTATTTACTCTCCCATGGGCAGCCAGACGAGCAATAAAACGCTGCCAGCTTACTCCTCCTCCAATGTACCCATCTAGCCAGAAACTGCGATCCTTTGCCTGAACAATTTGAGCAGGGCCGATGGTATTCGCCTTGGGAGGCACCCAAGACCAGTCACCGCTAAAAGAATGGAGTGCGTTCTGCATTATGGTCATAGGATGCAACTCGACAAGACGCGGCCCCGCCTGTTTAAATGCCTCCAAGTCATCACCAAATTCAAACCCAAGATGTGCTTCCCAGAAAGCAATGTGCCCACACCATCCTACCCCACCATAACAGCAATCTGCCCCACCTAAATCGGCAATCATGGCTGCATAGTCTTTCAAAACTTCTTTGGTTGGAAAATGGATATTTTTCTCCAGAGGCCGAAGGTGAGGATGAATACGACCGAAAAAGTTATCCCACATGGCCTTTTGGAAAGAACCCGGCCAATCAATGGGAGCTGTATTTCCGTCTTCATCCGCATACTCATCCATATTGAAGGTATGAACATGGTCCATGGGGATACCGAGCCTATTGATCATTTCCGCCGCTCTGAAATACTGCGGTACCGGACCCACTGGCAGAATCAAAACGAGCTTTTCTCCCTTGTCCCGAGCTCTCACAATTCTTCCCACAATATCCAGAGCAAACTGAAAATAGAATTCGTCCCTTTCCTCAATAATCTGGATTCGAAACTCAGGGTTATGGTGCTTAGTAAGGTCCTCTTTTTTAATTTGCCGTACTCGCTCGCACTCTACCTTATCCTGGAAAGGAATGAATTTTGCTAATCCGTAATCGAAACCCATCAGTATCCATCCCCCTTCAAAAATGGTCCCCTCCATTATAGCGAACCTGGAACACTCCTAAAAGATGCAATTTGCTTCTCTACCTTCCAACTTATCTTTGGTATCTCAGAAGGGAAATAAGTTACCGAGGATAGGGAAAAATAAATTTTACTTTGGATTTTAAAGCTTGAGTCAAGCTCTCCAATATTTCAAAATTCATTTCACCTTTTTCCATTAGCGGAAACCCACTTCGTAAAACACGATAACCATACTAGACTCCTTAACAAAAGCAGGTAACGCACATCATGCCTGTGTAGGTTCATAGAAATCCGCAACAGGTGGGTAGACAAAAAAGTGCAGGAACCGGTATCCTCACTCCAAAAGTAGTAAAAAACTCAGAAGAAGG
>JBDIWM010000036.1 GCA_039638595.1 Atribacterota bacterium | reverse complement strand
GTAGCGCTGAGGTGGCATTCCGCGCCCTGGGAGTCAGGCCGCCGCTGCATGTAACCGAGATGCCACGTGCCTGACCCGATCCCAAGAAGGCTTGTAGGGTACGCTACCTTCTCAGCCCTTGCAGCCCCTGAGCTGCAAGGATTTCTTAGATCAGGGGTTTCAAACCCGAATCAAAATCAAACATAATCTCTAATATTTACAACAAGCCCATCCAGCACTTCTTCTACCAGGGAACCAAAATCCTCATTGGTCCAACCCGGAAGACCTCCATAAGGGGCAAAGGAAGGGGATAATAAAAGTCTGGCGCGCCCGAGAGGAATTGAACCTCCAACCTACGGCTCCGGAGGCCGTCGCTCTATCCGTTTGAGCTACGGGCGCACCAACACTTTTATTCTATCAACTCCCTTTAAATAATGTCAAGAATAAGAAAAGGAAGGACCATTATGTCCTTCCTTTTCTAAACAAGCAACGAAAAAAATAGAGCCAAAATTATTTAACCAGATCTCGCAAACCTTTTCCGGGACGGAAGAAAGGAACTTTTGCTTCAGGAATCCGGATTTCCTTACCAGTCTGGGGATTACGGCCTCTTCTCCCAGCTCTCTTTTTCACCCCAAATGTACCGAATCCAACTAACTGAACCTTACCACCTTTTTTCAGTTCATTCTGCACCACATCCAAGAATACATCCAGGACTACCGCAGTATCTTTCTTCGTTATGGATATCCCCTGCTTTTTCAACTCCTCCGCCAGAGCACCTACCAAATCCTGTTTGTTCATCTTCTCCCTACCTCCTTATTCATGAAATTGATCCCTCCTTAAGCGGGAAGGACGATAAAACGAATCGCAGTTTTTTCCGTATCATCGATTTTTACATCAACGAAAGCTGGGATGCACACTAAGTCGATACCACTTGGAGCTAAGTAACCCCGGGCAATGGCAATTGCTTTGACTGCCTGGTTGACAGCTCCAGCCCCTACTGCTTGCATTTCTGCTCTCCCGTGCTCCCTGATCACTCCAGTCAATGCTCCAGCTAAAGCAGCCGGCCTGGTCTTGGAAGATATCTTTAAAAGCTCCATACCGTAACCTCCCTAGTCTGAGTAATCCTGCTTCCTCTGAGTCGGCTTTCCCTACTACATAAGAGAAGCCTACTCCTTCCCGGTGTTTATTTTAGCGCATCAGAAAAGATTTTGCCAACCAAATTCAAGATTTTTCTTTATCCTGACCTTTTTGCAGTATCTCACCTCCCTTGAGAACCATTTTCTTTTCGCTATCATACTGCATAACCGCCAGAGCTTGAGGTAGGGAAAACCAAGAAACGTTCACAATTTCCTCTTCTTCCTCTTTTTTTCCTTCTTCTAGAGGGTCCATAAGAAAAAATGAAACGGCTTCCTCAAAATTCTCGCCGTTTCTGGAGTAGGTGAATCGAATTTCCCCAATTTTTTCTCGCAGAACCACTGTATACCCCGTTTCCTCCTTCACTTCTCTTTCTGCAGCCTCGGCTTCGGTTTCACCCTCATTCAAATGACCCTTGGGTAAAGTCCACACCCCAGAGTCCCTTTTTTGAACCAAGAGAACTTCCACCATTTCACTGCATTTTCTCAGAACCACCCCACCGCTGGCATAGACCTTTTTCATACTCAGCAATCCCATCCCGTTAACTGGTTGAAACGTGGTTCTTTTTCAGAATGAGCGCGCCCTGCTTGACACCAAACTCCCGTGCTACCGGCACGCATTTTGCCTTTAAAAGAAAATAAATCGTCTCTTTTCTTCCGCTCAAACTCTCGAAATTCCCCTGTCCTTTGGAAATCACCAGATCCGCCCTTTTCCATACTTCCTGTAAGTCTGAGGGACCCTCCTCAGGCACAATCCCACACTCGTCTTTCCCGGTGGTCAACACCTGAGCAAAATTGTCCAATCCTACTTCCCAAAAATCGGCAAGAAGCGCATCGTTTGAGATGGGACCACCTTTGACCACAAAAAAGATTTCCTGAATTCCAACTTTTTTCAACTCTTCCAATAGTATCTTATCAAATACGATCTCTCCAGCATTATCCCCTACATAGACAATGGTCTTCGCTTTGCGGACATCCTGCTCAAACTGGGCAAAATCATACAACCCCCACTGGACGGTATACAATTGCTCCAGAATCTGCGACACTTCCACCTCTCGGTACACCCCAAGGTCAATAATATTGCCCACAATCGCCACCCGTACTGCTCGCTCCAGCGCCCCCTCACCGTCTCCCACAAAACCCTTTAACTCCGGATAGAGCTTTAAAGCCAGACGATTATAATGTTTTTTATGCCGATAGTAAATATCATCGACCCCGGTCATTTCTCTGGCAACTTTATGGGCAAGGGAAGTCATGTACGCTGGTGTCCAGTTTGGGTCAGCATCCGCATACTGCATACAGATTCTCTGCGAAACTCGCCAGAGAAAATCCTTTTCGGGGCACACTACAGCGGCTGCTTCCTGAGCTTGTCGAATGTTACAGCTAAAACACTCTACCTGAGCTTTCATCTTATCCTCCTGCTTCCTCCTTAAAGAATTTCTTCAGCTGGTCCTCACTGCCTAAAATATACACCACGTCCCCATCCATGAAGGTTTCATCAGCGGAAGGGGAAACAATATATTTCCCATTCCGGCGTAACGCCACCACTGTAATCCCGTAGCGATTCCGCAATTTTGACTTATTCAGAGTGTTCCCTTTTAACGAGGGGGGAAGCTGAATCTCCACCAGATTGTGTCCGGGAAAGAGTTCCTCAGTCCTGATGGCATTGGGAAAGGAAAGCGTCTTGGCCACTCTCAGCGCCATATCCTGCTCGGGAAAAATCACTCGATCCGCACCAATTTTGGAGAGGATTCTTCCGTGCATGGCATTGATCGCCCGAGCAATCACCAGGGATACACCCAACTCTTTTACGGCCAGAGTGGTTAGAACGCTGGATTGAATGTCGTTGCCAATACTGACAATTGCCACATCGAAATTCTTGATCCCCAGAGCCTCCAGGACCTTTTCATCAGTGGTATCAGCCTGCACCACCTCGGTGATCTTTCCCGCCAGCTCTTTGACTGGCTCTTCCTGAATATCAATTCCCAGAACGGTAAAGCCCTGCTCATAAAGGGCAACAGCGATACTGCTCCCAAAAATCCCCAGCCCAAACACCGCGAACTGTCTCACCACCACCATCTCCTACTTTATTCAACCCTCAAGAGGCTTTTTTACTCCCTGAGATTTACTCTCCAGCTTCTTGAGAAACGATTCTCGATGAACGATAAACCTTTCCAGCCTTCCTTCTCCAACCTTTTCCACTTCGTCAAAGGCCTCGGCTTCAAACACCAGGCGATTGCGATAGATTTCAACCAGCGTGGCCCG
This sequence comes from Atribacterota bacterium, assembly GCA_039638595.1. NCBI lineage: Bacteria > Pseudomonadati > Atribacterota > Atribacteria > Atribacterales > Candidatus Caldatribacteriaceae > Candidatus Profundicultor > Candidatus Profundicultor thermophilus. The sequence continues at coordinate 17,055 of JBDIWM010000036.1, read as the reverse complement.
GGCGGTGACTTTCATGCCCCGGGGGGTCGCTGCAACGTGGGAGATACTGATTCTGGTTCCCACACTGACGTATCCTTCCGAAAGATGATGTTTCACCGCCTCATGCGCCGCGTTATCCATCAGCGAAATAAGCATAGGAGTGGCAAAGGCAGGGACCATATCTGGAGCGAAGCGATCCGCAGTATTCTCTTCATTGACCATTGCACTGACTGTGCCTGTGAGACCAACCCGCAAGGTATCAGCTTTCATCGTGTTTTTCTCCCCCTTCCTCCTCGTTTTCAGACCGAGCAGCTGAACTTTCTTCGTCTAACACGGCTTCAAAACCGAGTACTTCATCAATTTCCTCTCGATTGAGCACTTCCTTTTCAATCAATTTCATGGCCAGCGCATCCAGCTTTTCCCGGTGCTTCAGGATAATGTCCTTTGCCTGTTCATATGCCTGATCAATAATGGCTCGCACCTCTTTATCAATCGCATAGGCAATCTCTTCACTGTAATTGCGGTCTTCGGCAATATCCCTTCCCAGAAAAACCTCCTTGTGTTTTCTTCCCAGCGTTAAGGGACCCAGAATCTCGCTCATGCCGTACTCACAAACCATTTCTCGAGCGATTTCGGTAGCTTTCTTTAAGTCATCATGTGCTCCAGTGGTGACGTCTTTAAAAACGATTTCTTCAGCGACCCGACCTCCCAAAAGGATGGTAAGCCGAGAGAGCAATTCCTGCTTACTCATGAGATATCGGTCTTCAGTGGGAAGTTGCAACGTATACCCAAGCGCAACCCCACCCCGCGGAATAATGGAAATCTTGTGAACCGGGTCGCTATTGGGCAAAACCCGGGCCACCAGGGCATGTCCAGCTTCATGGTAGGCAATGATTTTCTTCTCTCGATCACTGATGATCACGTGTTTCCGCTCTGGACCAGCGATAACTTTATCAATGGCTTCTTCAAACTCTTCCATTTCGATAACGTTTTTCCCTTTCCTTGCCGCCAACAACGCCGCTTCGTTCACCAGGTTCGCAAGATCCGAACCGACAAAACCCGGAGTGCGACGAGCCAGAACCTTAAGGTCCACATCTTTTCCCAGAGGTTTTCCCCGAACGTGCACTTTTAAAATCGCTTCTCTTCCCACCACGTCCGGCTGGGGAACGGCAATACGCCGGTCAAATCGACCGGGACGCAAAAGTGCCGGGTCCAGAATGTCAGGACGGTTCGTGGCAGCAATCAGAATCACTCCCTGATTGGGGTCAAACCCATCCATCTCCACCAGAAGCTGATTCAAAGTCTGTTCTCGCTCATCATGACCCCCACCTAACCCTGCCCCTCGGTGCCTACCCACAGCATCCAGTTCGTCCACAAAGACAATACAGGGGGCATTCCTTTTCGCTGTGGTAAACAGGTCTCGCACTCGGGCAGCGCCCACACCCACAAACATTTCTACAAAATCGGATCCACTGATACTGAAAAAGGGGACTCCCGCTTCTCCTGCAATCGCTTTCGCCAAAAGGGTTTTCCCCGTTCCCGGAGGTCCGTACAGAAGCACCCCCCTGGGGATCCGCGCACCGGTTTTCTGGAACTTACGGGGATTTTTCAGAAAATCAACCACTTCTTTGAGTTCCTCTTTAACTTCCTCAATACCGGCCACATCTTCAAAGGTTATCTTGACCTTTTCCGGGTCCACCATCTTGGCACGACTCTTCACGAAAGAAGTCACCTTGCTCCCCCCACCCTGCAACTGCTGAAGCAGGAAAATCCAAACCACAATCAGCAGAATTGTGGGAAATAGAGAACTCAAAACCCGCGCCCACCAGGATGGTTCTGCGGGAGGCTTCACTTCGATTTCTACATGTTTTTCACGTAAAACCTTGATTAAATCCGGGTCGTTCGGAACGTAGGTGGTAAATCGAGAACCATCACGCATTTCCCCCGCCACACTCTGGTCCGCTATCACCACCCGCTCCACCACTCCCCGTTGCACCGCATCCAAAAACTGGCTATAGGTGAAAATCTGCGGGGGTGTTTCTCTCTGCATCAAGGACGTAGCCAGAGAAATCACGATAATGAGAAACAAAAGGTAAAAACCAAGATTTCTATAAAATTTCCCACTTGGATAACCATTCATTGGTTTGCGTTCACCTATCCTTTGCTCTTTTTCTCAAACATGGACACCATCTCGATAATACTCCGGTTTCAAAACAAAAATAAACGGATAATTCCGGTAACGCTCGGCGAAGTCAAGGCCATAACCCACCACAAACTGGTTGGGGATATTGAATCCCAGATAATCGATGGTCAGATCCTTCACGACGCGCCGTTCTTCCTTGTTGAGGAGTGCGCAGACCCGGAGGCTGGCCGGATCTCTGGTGGTTAAAACCTCCTTAAGATGTTTCATCGTTAACCCGGTGTCGACGATATCTTCTACAATCAACACATGCTTACGGGTAATGGGCTTGTCCAGATCTTTCAGAATCCTCACGATGCCACTGGATTCATCCTCTTCTCCGTAACTCGATATCGACATAAAGTCAACACTCAAGGGAACTCGAATGTGTCGTACTAAATCCGCCATAAAAATAAATGCTCCGCGCAAAATACCAACCACCCGCAATTCCGTACCCCGATAATCCTGGGTAATGCGTTCGCCCAGCTCTTTTACCTTATGTTCTATCTCTTCCCGAGTAATGAGCACTCGCTCGATACAGTCCTCCACCTTTTCACCCCTTACACTTTTTCGCCACCACACCAAGGATACGCTTGCTATTTTCCTGAACTCTGACCCTTTCGTCAAGTGCAACACCAGGAATCCAGAGAATCTTTTCCTGATCACAGAGAAAAGGAATCCGTTCCCGCCATTCCCGGAAAAGACCGTACTCCGCAAAAACCTCTTTCACTTTCTTCATCTTTCCGCCTTTCCATATTCGATCGCCCTCACGAAAGTTTCGCACCATGAAGGGTGGAACGCTCCGATCAAAATCAAAGGTGACCCACCAACCATCCTTGACCTTCGCCTCTTTCCCAAATATACCCTCTATAGAAAACCCAATTTCCTGCAGAACATTCTGACCAGGTAGAACAACTGAAAATTCCCACCGGGGAATTTTCGCCAGAGGAAGAGAGAGCAAAGAAGCATAAAGATATCCCTCTTCGACCCACACCCGGAACTTCCCCGGCAGCACCACTTCACCCCTCTGCTTCTCCACAATGTGCTCCACCGCCTTAAGATGCACCCTTCCTATATCCCAGAGGGTTCCCCGAACCTGGCCAAGAAAGCTCCTGAGAATCAAAAACCGCTTCTTTTCAGAGAAAAGCAATAAAAAATCAAGTGGTATCCGACCCGTTCCTCCCTCCATTTCCCAGGGAAAATCGATTGGTGCTTCGGGAAGGGCCATCTCTTCCTGGAGATTCAAGGAAAGGCGCAGGAATGCTTCTCGAAAGCGAGGATTAAATTCCTCTAAAAGTGGTCCCAGTACGAAACGAATCCGATTGCGCAGGAGAGAAACATCCTGGTTGGAACTATCCTCCACAAAAGGTATCCTTTCCTTTTGCAAAAACTCCAGCACCTCCTGCTTTGAGGAGGTGAGAAGAGGACGAATAAAAATATCACTGCACACCCTCATCCCCGAAAGACCTCTAAGTCCAGTCCCCCGAATGAGGTTCATGAGCATTGTTTCCACCTGGTCATCCAGGGTGTGACCTAACGCCACCTTAGAAGCGCCCCACCTTTTTGCCCCTTCTCGTAACGCCAAATATCGGACTTTCCGCGCTGCTTCTTCCAGAGAAAGTTTTTCTTCCTGTTGCAGAACCCGCACCGCTCTTCGCTCCACAAAAATGGAAAGATTCCGAACCTGGGCAAAATCTCGACAGAATTGTTCATCCCTCTCCGCTTCTCTTCCACGCAGTCCATGGTTCAGGTGGAAAAGGGCAATCTCCAGGGAAAATTCTCCCTGGAGACGCCTTAGAATTTCGGTCAACGCCACAGAATCTGGACCACCAGAGAAAGCAATTAAAATCCTATCGCCAGGGGACAACAGGGAGTACTTCCGTACGCAATCCAGAACCTTACTCTCTAAACGAGACACGCTGCACTCAAAATCCTTTTTGGTGGCGGTGCAGGGATTCGAACCCCGGCACTCCGGGTATGAGCCGGATGCTCTGACCATCTGAGCTACACCGCCACATTCATCCTAATTATACCCATTTTCCCAAAAAAGACAAGAGAAAGCACGCAACCCTGCAAACCAATCGCCCACCTCTTTTGGCTAACGATTCAGTTACGGTCACGAGCAGCTCCAGACTCTATCTCGCTAGAGCCACACCGTGCAGAAAAGACCATGCCCTTTCGGCGTCTCCCAAAAAGGGGAATCATTCTCCCAGCCTTTCCAGTTTTTTTAGACACCGGAACACGTCCATTTTTGATAAAGGGGGAGTACAGCGTTCCCCGATTTCCCGCAGGGAAGCATACGGATACCGCAACCGCAAATAGGCAATCTCACGGAGTTTGGGGGAAAGGCGGTGAAAATCAAGCTGAGCAATTTTTTGTCGCTGCCGCAGAGAGGACTCCACCACTCTTTCCAGATTCGAGGTGGCGCAATTGACCCACCGGGTAAGGTCATCCAGAGTCAGCTTCTCAACCCGAATTTTTTCCAGAAGTAGATAACTTTGAGAAGCCCCAATATATCCCAAAAACGTAGCAATACTCTGGGCGTTCTTGGTGTAGAGACGAAATTCGCCCCGGAAGTCACGCAATCGGAACCCCATTCCCCGTTTTTTCAGATGATGGAGGAGGATCTGGGCGATGTCCTCTGCAGGGAGTGCAATTTCCAGGTGATAGCTTTTCGAAGGCTCTGCGATATATCCCCGGGATTCAAAGACTCCCTTCGTCAGGAAAGCACCATGAGTTTCCAGCACAGCGAGAAAAGGAGTCACGTCACCAAACCCGAACTGGGCGAAAATTTCCTCGTCGTGAATCTCAAGGTCCAGGATATAGAAGGTACCTGCATTGATTCCTTGCTTCTTTTGCTCGGTAATCATGTAGGGAACTTCTGGGTAGAATTTTTTCACCAGAACCACGCCCTTTTTAATCAGAGCCAGGTCTTTGTGACGAAAAGAGAGGAATACGCGGTTTTCCCTGCGCTCGATGATTCCTCCTACCCTGAGAATCCCGACGAGTTCTGCCCGCAGGGTGTCTTCGGTAGCCGGTGAGAGCAGATAGAGTTCACTTTTCAGAATCTCTCGAAATTCCAAGCTTTGCCACCTCTTTCAAACGTTCCTGTAAATCCACCACCGCAGGGAGGGGAATGCGGAGGTTTTTACTCACCTCCTGGGGCGAGACCTGAAGGATATCGAGAAGCGTATCGTAACTGGAAAGGAGCTTTCGGCGTCGTTCTGGACCAATACCTTTCACCTCAAGAAGCACAGAAGAGAACAGCTTTTTGTTCCGCCGTAGCCGATGGAAGGTGATGGCAAAACGGTGTGCTTCATTCCTTATCCGCTGTAAAAGCTGGAGCACCTCGGACTGAGGGGGCAATCGGAGGGGTTCACCCTGATCCGGTATATAAATTTCTTCCCATTCCTTGGCCAAGGCAAGAACTGGTAGCGAAATCCCAAGTTCCCGCAAAGTTGAAGTCGTCACATGCAACTGTCCCAGACCCCCATCGACCAAAAGTAAATCCGGCAAGGGTGAAGAAGACCGCTTTAAGTCGTTAAAATACCTCTGCACCACTTCTCGAAGCATCTCATAGTCATTAGGGTAGTCGGTTTCCCGGATGAGGAACTTACGATAACGCTTTTTGTATGGGACCCCCTCTCGAAACGAAACCACCACCCCAACTGCCTCATCACCCTGAAAGGTGGAAATATCCATGCCTTCAATGAGTTTTGGGAGAGTACCAAGGCCAATCACTGCACGCAATTCTTCCAGAACCATTTCCGACCACATTTCCTTTTTCCGTTTTTTCTCCCTCTCCACCTCGAGGTTTTTCCGGGCATTCTCTTCGGCCACTTCCAGAATTTCTTCCTCAAAGCGATTCAATGGGGAAGCAATGGAAATCCGCAAACCCAAAACATCCTGAAGCGTATTGAGTGAACTCACCTCCTCGAGGTCTACACACACCCGCGAAGGAAGAGAAAAATGGGAAAAATAGAAATCTTCAACGAATCTCCGCAAAAGCGAAACCCGTTCCAGGGCCTGACTTTCCACCACAAAGCTCTCACTGCCGATAAGTCTTCCCTTACGGACTCTGAGCACCACCACCACACCAAGATTCTCCTCACAAACTGCTTCCAGGAAATCCACGTCATCAGGCTGAGGGAGCACCAGACGGTAACGGGAAGCAATTTTTCTGGTGGCCTCCAGGTGGTCCCGATACCGGGCTGCTGATTCAAAGTCCAGGGCATCAGCCATCTTCCACATTTCTCCTTCCAGCCACGTTATAACCGATTCGTAATCTCCATTGAGAAAATCGACAGCTCTTTCTAAGTTTTCCCGATACATCCTGGAAGAAATCCGACCAACGCACGGAGCGCTGCACAGACGGAATTCGTGGTCGATACACGGTCTTTGCAAAGGAAAACGGCTCTCTGGAATCTCGCAACCGCGCAAAAGGAAAAGGGTGCGCAACAGTTTTATTCCTTCCCGAACTTTTTTGGCATTGGTGAAAGGACCGAAATAGAGTCCCTCCCGAGTCGTGGTTCTTCGAGCGAAACCAATGGGGGGAAAAGTTTCACCTATTCCAATCCGGATATAGGGATAGCTCTTATCATCCTTTAAGCGGAGGTTATAGCGCGGTTGATGAGTTTTGATGAGTTCCTCTTCAAGGAGCAGGGCTTCATGCTCGGTGGTCGTGAGCAGGTAGTCAATACCCTGAATTTCAGCCACCATATCTTCCTTAAAAGGGGAAAAATTTCGGCCGGCAAAGTGGGACTTCACCCGCTTCTGAATATCAACAGCCTTTCCCACATAAATGACCTCGCCACGACCATTCTTAAAGAGGTACACCCCGCATTCCTGGGGAAGGCTACCGATGTCACTGGTGCCGACTTCAAACCGAACATAACGCTCGACTCTTTTCAGTCGGTAACACCTCTCTCAAAAACTGGCCGGTGTAAGAAGTGGGAACCTGAGCAATCTCTTCGGGGGTACCGGAAGCCACCAGATACCCACCTTTTTCCCCTCCCTCCGGACCAAGGTCAATGAGGTAATCGCAACTCTTAATCACATCCAGATTGTGCTCGATAATCAAAACCGTATTCCCCCGACTCCTGAGTTCAAGCAGGACCGAAAGGAGCTTTTCCACATCGGCAAAATGAAGGCCAGTGGTGGGTTCATCCAGAAGATAAATGGTCCTTCCAGTAGCCACTTTGCTGAGTTCCCGAGCCAGCTTAATCCTCTGGGCTTCTCCACCAGAAAGGGTGGTCGCCGATTGACCCAGTTTCAAATATCCCACCCCCACCCGTTCCAGAACCTCCAGTTTGCGCCGAATGACCGGAATGTTTTCGAAGAAGTGGAGTGCTTCCTGAACACTCATATCCAGGACCTCAGCGATGTTTTTCCCTTTATACCGGACGTCCAGGGTTTCCCGGGCATACCGTTTCCCCTTACACTGTTCACAGGTAACGAACACATCTGGCAGAAAATGCATTTCAATCTTGATGACCCCGTTTCCCTGACAGGCTTCACACCGCCCTCCCTTGACATTGAAGCTGAACCGTCCCGGGGCGTATCCACGCGCTTTGGATTCGGGGAGTTTGGCAAAAAGGTTGCGGATTTCGGTAAAGACTCCGGTATAGGTGGCCGGATTAGACCGGGGGGTTCTGCCAATCGGGGACTGGTCAATGATGATCACCTTGTCCAGATGCTCCACCCCTTCCAGAGCTTCACATCCTTTCAAGTCTTTTCCTTTACGATGAAAAATCTGAGAAAGCGAAGCGTAAATAACATTGTAGAGCAAGGTGCTCTTTCCCGAACCCGAGACTCCAGTGATACCCACCAAAAGCCCCAGAGGAATGGAGATGGTGAGGTTTTTCAAATTGTTGGCCTGCGCTCCCTTGACCGAAAGCCATTCTTCCCCCGGTTCTTTACGTTTGAATGGCACCGGAATGCTTTTTCGACCACTTAAGTACAATCCGGTGAGGCTATGGGGGTGACCCATAATCTCTTCCGGAGAACCAGAGGCCACCACTTCTCCACCCTGTTCCCCTGCACCAGGCCCCATGTCCACGATAAAATCAGCGCTTTTCATGGTTTCAGCATCGTGTTCCACCACGATGACGGTATTCCCCAGGTCGCGCAATTTTTTCAGAATGGCAATCAGTTTCTGGTTATCTCGGGGATGAAGGCCAATAGTTGGCTCGTCAAGCACATAGAGTACTCCCATGAGACCGGAACCAATTTGCGTTGCCAGACGGATTCTCTGTGCTTCTCCTCCTGACAGGGTGGAAGCGGAACGATTCAGGGTGAGGTAGTCCAGCCCCACTTCCTGCAAAAAGCTCAGCCGAGAACGGATTTCTCGCAAAATCGGCTCGGCAATCAAAAGCTCGTTCCCTTCAAAATGGACGGTTTCAAAGAAACGCACCAGTTCGGCCACGGTAAGACGAGAAAGTGCTCCAATGGAAAATCCCTGAATCTTTACCGAAAGACTTTCCCGACGCAACCGATCTCCATGGCATTCCGGGCAAACCTGATTAGAGAGGTAGCGGGAAATCTCTTCCTGCTCCCACCATTCTGCAGCCGAGCGGAGTTTTCGCTCCAAATACGTGACTACCCCCTCGAAATGCTCGTCACCGTAAAGAACGAAATCCCGTTCCTCTTCACTCAAGTCTCGGAAGGGACGGTCGAGTCGAATACCTCGGTCCCGCAGGGCCTTGTGAATTCGCATTCCCAGAAAGCTATCCGGGTCGATTTCCCGCCATGGCTCTACAGCTCCTTCACCGATGCTCTTCGACCAGTCGGGCACCACCAGTGCCGGGTCCACAAAACTCAAAAATCCCAGTCCGCTACACCTGGCACATGCTCCATAGGGATTATTGAAGGAAAACATCCGGGGGGTAATTTCCGGAAAACTGATTCCACAATCCACACAGGCAAAATGTTCGCTAAAAAGGCGTTCCTCCCAAACGTCGCCACGTATCATTCCGATTTTCACAATCCCTTTCCCATACCGGAGCCCGATTTCCACAGAATCGCTAATCCGCCTCCCCGCATCGGCTTCCACCACTACTCGATCCACCACCAGGTCAATTTCGTGCTTTTTGTTTCGGTCAAGCTCCACGGTTTCCCAATCCTCAAGTTCAACCATTTCCCCATTAATCCGCACCCGGGCAAACCCATTCTTGAGCAGTTCCCCCAGGAGTTTGCGGTATTCCCCCTTCCTTCCCCGCACCAGGGGTGCCATAATCACCACCCTGGTCCCTTCCGGAAGGGCAAGGATTTCATCGGTGATTTGCTGAACTGTTTGCGAAGCAATGGGCTGACCGCACTGAGGGCAAAAAACCTGACCACAGCGAGCAAAAAGCACCCGCATGTAATCATAGATTTCAGTCACCGTCCCCACCGTCGAACGAGGATTATGGGAAGAGGCTTTCTGGTTAATGGCAATAGCCGGAGACAATCCATCAATTCGGTCCACATCGGGTTTTTCCATTTTTTCCAAAAACTGCCGGGCATAGGAAGAGAGGCTTTCCAGATATCGCCTTTGACCCTCGGCATAAATGGTGTCAAAAGCTAAAGAAGACTTCCCTGAACCACTAATCCCGGTAATGACCACCAAGCGATTCCGGGGCATTTCCACATCAACGTTTTTGAGATTATGCTCCCGTGCCCCTTTGATCAGAATGCGGTCTTTTATATCCAAATCATTTTCACCTCAAACTGTAGCATTTTTAAGTCGAACTCTTTTCTCTATAAAGGCTTGCCTTCAGCTTAAAAATCTGATCCCGCAGGAGTGCAGCTTTCTCAAATTCAAGCCGGCGAGCGGCCTGCTTCATCTCCGCAGTCAGCTTTTCAATAATGGCCTCCACATCTCTCTCTGACGACACCTCCTGCAGAAGGTCCAAGACCTCTTCGGTTTCTCGAGAAAGACCCCCTTCTTCGGGAATCAAAACCCGGACTTCTTTGGTGACGCTGCGAGGCGTAATGCCGTGCTTTTCATTATACTCTTTCTGAATGGCTCTCCTTCTTCTGGTTTCAAAAACCGCTCGCTCCAGAGCACCCGTCAGGTGATCCGCATACAGAATGGCTCTTCCCTCGACGTTCCGGGCTGCCCGTCCCATGGTCTGGATGAGGGCCACTTCCGAGCGAAGGAAACCTTCTTTATCCGCATCCAGGATGGCCACCAAGGCCACTTCCGGTAAGTCTAATCCTTCCCGGAGCAGGTTCACCCCCACCAGAACATCAAATTCTCCCGCCCGGAGGTCCCGGATAATGCGAGCTCGGTCCAGGGTATCCACCTCGGAATGGAGATACTGGACTTTCACTCCCAGACCACGGAGAAACTCGCACAGGTCTTCAGCGCTCTTTTTGGTCAGCGTGGTTACGAGCACCCTCTGATTTTTCTGCACCACCTTCCGAATCTCCCCCAAAAGGTCTTCCACCTGACCGGTGGCGGGTCGAATCTCCACTTCGGGGTCAAGAAGGCCAGTAGGTCGTACTAGCTGTTCAACCACCTGTTCACTGACCTGAAACTCAAAATCACTGGGTGTAGCCGAAACGAAAAGGCATTGCCGGACCTTTTTTTCAAACTCCTCAAAAGTCAGCGGACGGTTATCAAAGCAAGAAGGAAGCCGAAAACCGAATTCAACCAGGGACTGTTTTCGGGAACGGTCTCCCTCGTGCATTCCCCGCAGCTGGGGAATGGTCACATGGGACTCATCGATAATCACCAGAAAATCGGGTGGAAAATAATCAATCAGAGTGTAAGGAGGGTCTCCAGGCTTTCGACCATCGAGGTAACGGGAATAGTTCTCAATTCCCGGGCAGTATCCGGTTTCCCGTAAGAGTTCCAGGTCGTAGCGAGTTCGCCTCTGTAAGCGCTCCGCTTCCACCAGCCTCCCCTGGGAAAGGAAATACGCCACTCGCTCTTCCATCTCCTGCTCAATCCCCAGAAGGGCCTGGTCAAAAATTTCTTCGCTGGCCAGATAGTGTTTGGCGGGATAGAGGAAAATTTCCTGTAATCGTTCTAAGGTCCTCCCCGTAACAGGGTCAATCACCCGAATCGTTTCCACCTCATCCCCAAAGAATTCAAACCGCAACGCCTGTTCACTGTAAGCGGGGTACACTTCCACCGTGTCCCCTTTCATTCGGAAAATCCCGGGAACAAATTCGATTTCATTCCGTTCATAGAGAAGATCCACAAGTCTTTTGGCAAATTCATTCCTTTTAAAGTGACTCCCCAGCGCCACTCGTAATACTCGCTTTTCATACTCCCTGGGAGAACCAATGCCGTAAATGCAGGAAACCGAAGCCACAATCACCACATCGTTTCGTTCCATTAAAGCACTGGTGGCTCGAAGTCTCAGACGGTCTATATACTCGTTAATGGAAGCATCCTTTTCAATGTACAGGTCGTATTCAGGGACATACGCTTCCGGCTGGTAATAATCATAGTAACTCACAAAGTATTCCACCGCGTTGTCCGGGAAAAAAGCCCGCATTTCGCTATAGAGCTGTGCGGCCAGGGTTTTGTTATGGGAAATGATGAGGGTGGGACGATTCACTGCGGCGATGACGTTAGCCATGGTAAACGTCTTCCCCGAACCAGTCACACCCACCAGGGTCTGATATCGGTACCTCTTTTCAATACCCGCAACGAGTTTTTCAATTGCCTGAGGTTGGTCGCCACAGGGTTGATACGCCGAAGTAAGACGGAAGCGACCTTTCTTCATACTTTTTCCCTTTCCATCCTTCAAAACCGAGAAGGACCCCGTTCTATTTCCCTTTTAGAGGAAGGGAACACCAAAAATTTTCCACCTCCTGGCGGAGTTTTTCCCGGGAATCCTGGTTCCATAACACAAAGTGAGCACGTCTGCGCAAGCACGACGAAAACCGCTGAGCAGAAAGCAGGTTCTGCGCCTCTTTTTCCTTCCATCCTTTGGCCACCAGTCGCCTCCATCGCAGGTCCAAATCACCCTCAACAAAAATAACCCAGTCAAGGATGGGCAAAAATCCTCCCTCAAAGAGGATGGTTCCATCGATAGCGACCAGATTCTCTTCTCGATTCCGATTCAACCATTTTCTGGTTTCCTGGAAAAGCAAAGGATGCGTGAGTCGATTCAGGAGTAAAAGAGCGGTAAAATTTCGAAAAATCACCTTTCCTAACTTTTTCCGGTCGATATTTCCCCGGGGGTCTAGAAAAAACCTCCCCCAGGTTCGCACAATACCCTTCCAGATTGGCCCACCTTTTTGAGCCAGCTTCCGGCTGAGAGCATCCAGCTCCAGAACTTTTACCCCTTTCTCCTCCAGAAACGAAGCCACAGTGCTTTTCCCGCTGCCCGCACCGCCCCCGATTCCAATTACCTTAACCATACCACGCCTCATTACTCGTCCCGATAGACCTGCAAATACTTCTCAACCGCCTTTTCCCAGGAAAAATCACTCGTCATGGCATTCCTCATCATCGTTTCCCATAAGGTTCGATTTTCCCCATACACCGTTAGACCCCTCTGCATGGTCTTCAAAAACTCCCTTGCAGTAAAACCTTCAAACTGGAAACCATTGCTCAAAGAAGGATTGAAGCGATAGTCAATCACCGTGTCGACCAACCCTCCTACTTTTCGCACCACCGGCAACGCCCCGTACCGCATGGCAATCATCTGGCTGATTCCACAAGGTTCAAAAAGCGAGGGTAAGAGCAACATATCAGCTGCCGCATAAACAAAGCGCGCTAAATCCTCATCGAAACGAATTTCGACCATGAGATTGGAATGCCCCAAAGATGCCTCCTTTAAAGCATTCTCGTAACGCTGTTCTCCGGTTCCCAAAAAGAAAAAGAAGGCCGGGAGCGCCAGAAGGTCTTTCAGTTTTTCCAGGATGAGGTCCACACCTTTCTGCTGGACAAGTCTAGAAACAAAGACAATCAGGGGGCGATCAAGGTTTCCCTGATGGTTTGGAAAAAATTGCTGAAAAAACACAGCTTTGCTCTTTCTCTTCCCTTCGAGGTCGTCAACGCCGTAACGGTGGGGAATATGAGGGTCGGTCGCCGGATTGTAAACCTCCGTATCAATTCCGTTGACAATCCCCACCATCCTCTTCTTCCGGCTTATCGCTCGCATCAGGCCATCGAGTCCTTCCCCAAACTCTGGTGAACAGATTTCCCGAGCATAGGTAGGGCTCACCGTGGTGAGAAGATGGGCAAAGAGGAGACCAGCTTTCATCAAATTAATGTTTCCGTAGAATTCTAAATATTCATGGGTGAAAAACTGTCCTGGAAGGTTAATCAGACGAAATAGATCCCCCCGGGCAATACCTTGATAGGCGAAATTGTGAATGGTAAAGATCATCCTCCGCGGATGAGGACGGTAAGGAGGCCAGTAACGGTCCATATAGGCACATAAAAGTGCACTTTGCCAGTCATTACAATGGAGCACAAAATCGCCTCCTTGCCACCGCACCAAGTACTCAAATACTGCCCGAGAAAAAAAGATGAACCGTTCCACATCGTCAGGATAGCCGTACAGTTTTTCCCGCTTAAAAAAGTGGTCATTCACCACAGCCACAATTCGTCTTCCCTCTCCATCGTGCCATTCCGGGAAAAAGACCTGTACCGCATGGTCCCCAAAAGGAATCGTGACCTCTTTATCTCCCGAGAACGGGTAAGCCAACACCTGAGGATATCCGGGAAGAAAAAGCTTCGTTTTCACCCCGTATCGAGGAAGATACTTGAACAGGGCTCCCACCACATCTCCCATGCCACCACTTTTCGCGTACGGATACGCCTCAGAAGCAACCAGAACCACTTCCAACGCCATTGCCACCTCCCTCACCCAAAAGAACAGTGTATACTGAATCTTTCGTCTCCCGGAGGACAATGTCCCACTCTGAGGGCAAAAATGAAGCGAGTCGACTCCGGAAACTCTCAAGAAAAGAACCATCCTCCTTACGGCAGTGCACATGAATCCGGTGCTCTCCGAGCATGAGGTCCACTCCCATTTCCACACTCAGAATAAAAATGCTCAAACGACGGAGCTCCTCTAAAAGTACCCATTGAAAACGCTTGTGAAGCTCATCTTCATCCAGCAGGCTTCCGGCAAGAAAACGCCACCCGTACAGGGTACGGAAACAGGAGGATTCGGTCCCCAGACGATAGGCTTCGCGAGCCGACTCCCTCTCTAGAAACGCCCTGAGTGCCGGGTCGTCAAAATCGAGAACCAAATCGCTCATTCCCCGAAATAACGGGAGGTCCTCATAGGAAAACCTCCGGTCTTCCAGAAAGGGGTACAGAGCAAACCCCCGGAGCCGATGGCGTTCCGCAAACCATACCTTAAGAAGCGCCTTTTCCACCTTCTGGTATACTGAAATGAGCTCGGGCTGCCTCAAGAGCCAGTCCCGGCTTTGCCGTAAATACAAATCGAGAGACCCAGATTCTACGGTGTTCCCCTTTCCCCACTGAGCGAGAGAGGGATTTTCAATATGGAAAAAGGGATAAACCAAAAAAAGGAGCGTCGGGGCGCACCACACATCATCTCCGTCCAAAAGTTTCTCTTCAGATGACCATTCCTTTCCGCTGAAGTCGGGAAAAAGGAACACCCCTTTTTTCCCGGAAACCTGACCACACCCGGTATCTCCATAACCTCCATCCAGAGCAAAAAGTGAGGAGGTTCCTTCTTTCGGTGGGTTTACAGGTTTTCCCTTTTTTTGCACCCGCTCAGCGAGCTTTTTTAATTCCAGAGCGTGCAGTTTCTGGAGCAATGTCTCCCAGTTAACCCGATGCCACCCCCACTCTTCAATGGGTATCCCCTCCGGCAGGGCGTTTTTTTCAATGGTCAATAACGTCCGATTCGCCTCAATTCGATCCCGGTGCTCCCGAATGATGGTCGCAAGCCGGGGGGGTAAATCGCCTTCGCGAGCCCGAATATTCTCCCAGGAACCAAATTCTCGGACCAATTTGAGGGCGGTTTTTTCACCTATCCCCGGCACACCCTGAATGTTATCGGAGGGGTCTCCGGCCAGAGCCAGAACATCCACCACCTGATGCGGTCGAATTCCCCACTCGGTCGCAAGAGTTTCAAGGTCAATCGTTTTGAGCTGGGTTACCCCTTTCACTGGCTGCAGCAAGGTCACCCCCTCATCAAGAAGCTGAAGTAAGTCCAGGTCAGCCGTGACCACCATAAGCGGATAACGTCCCTTGAGCTGGATAATTCCACTTCCAATCAGGTCATCACCCTCAAAACCGGCTTTTTCCAGAACCGGAAAACCCATAGCCGAAAGGAGCTCCTTGACATCCTCAAGCTGTGGTTTGAGCTCCTGTGGCATGGGTTTTCGCTTCGCCTTGTACTCTTTATACATTTCATGGCGGAAAGTCTTCTTGGGATAGTCAAAAGCAGCCACAACGGAAAAGGGACCATAGGTATCCAGAAGCCGAAAGAGCATGTTGAAAAATCCCAGCGTTGCTCCGGTGGGCCGTTCCCAGGAAGTCTGTAAGGGTGGCAGGGCATAAAACGCCCGGTATACCAGCGAACTCCCATCTAAAAAAACAATCGGTTTTTTACTCATCGCTTCCATCCACCATCCAGGTTGACAAAAAAAGACGTTTCACTATAATTACAGAAAGAGTGCCGAAGTGGCGGAATGGCAGACGCACTAGACTCAAAATCTAGCGAGCCCTGCGCTCGTGCGGGTTCAACTCCCGCCTTCGGCACCAGCATTGTTTTAAAAAATTTCCCGTGTTTCCGGTCACCACCATAAAATTAAGCCGGTAATGGAATTGTAATGCAATCGCCACGCTAATGCAATCGGTGGACCCATCAAAACAGTGGGAGCAACGCCAGGAGGACACATTCACCCGCTTCCACGTTTGCGTCCTGAAAGCGCGGGTCAGTGTCGCCGACACCGCAGGATTGACAAGTCCTCAGTCCAGAACCTTGTCACACAGAGGGTAAGAGCAAAAGCCGGCATCGAGTAACCAACTTTCCCTCAACCGTTATACACCTGACACGGGGAACAGCGGACACTACAATAACCCCAAATAAGGTTATTTCCGACGTTCCCCGTAACACGCTCAATTGGCTATGCCACTTTCTTCCTGAGAAAACAAGTTTTCCCCTACAACACAGATACCATTATATTGCCGCTGGTGGCGATGCGGGGTCGTATCGACTCATCAAAAAGATAGCTTTAGTCGGGCACGCCATCATGCAAGCACCATCCCCTATGCAATTCTCTGGGCGCACCACCTTGGCAACCCCATCCACGATGTCAAGCACATTGGGTCCCAGTTTCTGACAGAGGTTCACACAATGCCTGCAAGCCAAACAACGCACTGGGTTGATTTCCGGAATGTTTCCCTTCACAAAGGTTCTTCCAAAAGCCTCAGCTACCTCGACCTCGATCCTCTTACTCATGGTATTCCTCCCTTTGCTATTCTTTTGGATTTGAAGAAAGTGAGCACCCTAAACATCGAAGTCACAATCCCATCTCACCTCCCTTCGGTGCCGAATGGTTCGTACTGTACTCATACTACGAAACAGGTTGGGCCACTTAGGGCTCAAGCTCTCATTGGCCACCAAAGTGTCCCGTCTCGGGTACGACGTTTCTTGCTACTGGGGAGCTGGGTTAAACTACCACAAGGAGCAGAACGGTGGTACCAATATCCAGAAAGACTAAGGAGAGAACTGAAACGAACCCTCGGACAGTTACCTTTAAGATGCTACAGGATTAGAGGATATAGATCATTTATTTTAGCACATTATTAGCACATTAATACAAATACACCTATCATAATAAACCCGATGCTTCTATCTGTCAAGACGCAACAAGAAAGACGGTAGTCTGTCCTTTTGAGGGTCAAACCCTTCAGTAAAAACGCCAATCCAAGCTACCACCCTAATCGCCACACCCTCTTTTTT
>JBDIWM010000035.1 GCA_039638595.1 Atribacterota bacterium | reverse complement strand
CTCTGCCCTGCTTCGAGAATCTCTGGATCCCGGAAATCAACCACCAAAGGAAAAAAGGTTTCTTTTTCGATAAGCGCTCGAAAAGCCAGCTCTCCATCCACATAAGATTCGAACCACAGGGCTTCTTTACCAAAGCGAGTTTCAGAAGACGGAATTTGAATCTCCATAGTCTCTCCCTTATCATCCGTCTGCGTGCTCTTAAAACCAACCTGCAATGCTCCTCCCATGGACATTGCCATAATCAATCCCTGAACAGTTCCCAAAGGAGTGAGCACCGTAGCCAGGGTGGGATTACCCATCACCAGAGGCAAAATGGCACTGGATATATCGTCCCCTTCTAAGTCAACGGTGGTCGAAAGCTGTTCTTCCCCCAGCGCAAAGTCGATCTTTACCCGAGCCTTATCCCCTTCCCGAAAGGAAGAAACCTCCAGAAACCCTGTTCTCGTTTCTCCCTCGGTTTTGAACGTCACCTCGTATCGAAAACGCTTAACCTTCTCCAGGTTCAGGCAAGAACTCATCAAAGAAGTCAAGAGAAGCAGCAAAAGAAAAATCGTGGCAACCCGTGATTTGCTCATCGTTTCCCTCCTTGCGTCAATTTTGATGTTCTCATTCTATCACAGAGAGCAACCCATGTCATGCCTTCTAAATGTTTTGAGTTAGCAAACTTGGGCCGGTATTCACGACTTGACTCTTTTAAAAACGAATACATTCCCGGCAAAGAGTACTAAACCCCATGCGTGGTCCACTCCCAAACATGAATACGATTATACAATCAATCGTGCTCACGGTTTAATAACGAAGTTAACCTCGTTCCACTTTTCAACTATCTCATCCCCAAAAGCCTTTCGTTGGCCACAAAGTCAAGCTGACCAATGCGGGACTTTTCAAGCAGGACAGCATCAACATCAACCCTCGTGGAAAGGAGTTCGCTCAATTGAGCAGACTGGAGAATGTCCTCAATATCCTGATATCTGTGCCAAAGCCGTTCCTGAAGAGAGGAAAGGAGCGGGTCATTCACCAACGTCAACGCTTTTTTCTCAGCCAAACGGTACAGGTCTACCACAAGTTTAATATATTCTCGACGAACGGTAAGCTCCTCCTCCGTACCAGGAACAGCATCAGTACGAAGCATGTGATTATCGAACTCTACTACTCCATCCCAGTTCCAACGATTGAGGAGATAGAGAATGCTGATGAATTCCTTCATTCCATCCATACCTACCAGTGGTGGATTGTCATTATCAAACTGGTTCGGTTTTTGATTACCCACATGGAGAAAGAAAAGTTTGTTCATACTCAAGGCAAAGGCCACCGCACCAATTGAGGTTAAACCAGTCATTTGATCGTGCTGGAGCACCTCTGGATTCACACCCCAGAAATCTGGGTCCTCTAACTCTCCAATGAGTGCCAGTGCGTGTCCCACGGTAGGCAAAAACATCTCCCCTCGAGGTTCATTGGGCTTGTATTCGATTGTCCCTCCTTGAAATGGGAGCCCCATCTCCCCAATGTAACGACGAACCATGTTAAGCCCCGCCTTAAGAAACTCATACGTTTTTTCCCAAAAAACAGCAAATTGACACTCAAAACCATCCCGCGCCACCCAGTAGGTATAGTAGCGCGCTCCGAGAAATCCACCAATGCGCAGTGCCCGCATCACCTTTTGCCAAGCTAAAAGCCGCACCCTCGGATCTGGATTGGTCAAACCACCGTTACGAAAGAGTGGATGACTATGGAGGTCACAGGAAACGGTGTTGAAACGTAACCCTATACGTTCAAGCTTTTCTCGAATCGTCGATAAAATCTTTGCCGTCTCACTCCTGGGGTCCTGGTCGTCAGTAGCATTCTTAGGGTCCCAGGGTACAAGGTCATCATCATGGGCTGAAGTATACTCGATGAGTCCCTGTTCTTTGGCTTCACAAAGAAGGTCCGTCACTTCCAAAGAGGTCAATCGTTCCAACACCCCTTTTCCAAAGGGATCCCCAACTGGGTTTCCCACACACCAGTATGGCATGGAAAGAGCTTTTTCACGTTGCACCATGTTTTTCCTCCTTACACCATAAGATTGGAAGAACGGTGGCACTCCACCCAAATCTTTTTCTCGCTTGCTTCAAGTGCAGCATCGACGATCTCTTCAATGCGCCAGCCACTCACAAAATCTGGGTCAAACGGTTTGTCTTCCACAATAGCCATGAGCATCTGGTAGAGATTCAACGCTACGGCTTCAGTATACCCAATGTTAATTCCACTAATAGGCCAAAAATGCTGTCCCCAAGGATGAGCAGGACCGGCCATAATCCGTTTGTAGCCATGCTCGGCGAAAGGTACATCATTAGAACAGTACCACAACTCGTTGTTCCGTTCCCAATCAAAGTAGAGCGAACCCTTGCTCCCGTTAACTTCAAAAGAGAGATAGTTTTTACGTCCACTGGCACACCGATTGGCTTCAAGAATGCCTTTCACTCCGTTTTCGGTTTCAAAAAGGAGTGCACAGGCATCATCCACATCCACGGTTCCCAACTCTTGCTTTTTCTCCTGAGTCTGCCGACCCAAGGCATCGAAGGCCGATGTCGGCAAAGGACGTTCTTGAATCAGCGTCTTCGTCCAGGCACAGACATGGGTGATTTCACCCAAAAGATAACGAGCAATATCGATAGCATGGGTACACTGATCCCCAATAACCCCAGAGCCAGCCTGGTTTTTGCGAAAACGCCAGGAAAGGGGACCCTGGGGATCACGAGCCCAATCATTGAGGTAAAAACCACGAAAGGCGTAGACTTCCCCTATTTTGCCTTCGTTCACAAGCTGTTTTGCGTAAGCAATGGCAGGAATTTTCCGGTAATGGAAACCCATTCCGTGTTTGACACCAGCCTTCAGGACTTCTTCGCATATTTCTCGAGACTCGGACGCATTGAGAGAAAGCGGTTTTTCACAGAAAATGTGTTTCTTCTCTCGAGCCGAAGCAATGGCAATGGGTTTGTGGAGAAAATTCGGTGTGACGATATCGACAAGGTCGACACTGACATCGCTCACCACCGTCTGCCAGTCCGTACTCCACCTTTCGAAACCGAACATTCTCGCTGCATTCCTCGCCAGCTCTTCGGTGACATCGACGACCACGGACTTCACTGGTTTGACCGGTGCATCGGGAAAAAGGATGGGAATTTGCGAAAGTGCCAGACTGTGCGCTTTACCCATAAATCCTGAACCAATCAAGGCAATACGAATGGACTGAGACATCTTTCAAACCCCCTTCGTTCATTAGTGCTCTCGCGAAATTAAAACCGCCAAAATAATCACCAAGCCCCGGACCAGCATCTGCACATGGGTGTTGAATCCAAGAATGATGAGCCCATTATTGAGGGTACCAATGGTCAAGGCACCAATAATAGAACCAACAATGGTACCCTTTCCTCCAGAGAGGCTCGTACCTCCTAAAATGACTGCAGCAATGACATTGAGTTCCATCCCCTCTCCAGTCCCAGGACGGGCAGCATGCATTCTGGAAGCAAACATCACTCCTGAAAATGCTGCGAGAATACCCATGATCACAAAAACAGTCACAATGGTCCTTTTGGTGTTAATGCCGGTAAAGTACGCCGCTTCCTGATTGCCACCCGTAGCATAGATGTACCGTCCCAGAGAAGTATACGTTAAAGTGATATGGGTTACCGCGACAATGATAATCGTCCAAAGGATAGAAATGGGAAAGAAACCAAAAATATCAAAATCACCGAAAGCCCGCCAGAACGGTTCATTATAAATGACCACCGGCTTGGTGTCAGTGACGAGCATCGCCAGACCACGTAAAATACCCATCATACCAAGTGACACCAGAAAGGATGGAATTCTCCCGCGAGTCACAAGCAGCCCATTGGCCAACCCTGCTCCAACACCTAAACCCAGCGCCACAGCGATAGAAAACCATACCGACCCCGTTCCCTCCACTATAAGACCCGAAAGCATTCCCCCTAAGGAAAGGGTCGAAGCAACTGAGAGGTCAATGTTCGCCGACACGATCACCATGGTCATACCACAAGCCATAACAATGATCATCGCAGCCTGACGACCAATGTTTGCAAAGTTGGCAAAACTTAAGAATCTCGGATTGAGGATGCTAAAAATAACCACCACAATGGCAAAGACAATAAGGGCTACATTTCCTCTCAGTAACTGCCCTAAGACCTTAAGGCGGACCTTCTGTTGTTCTTGATGTTTTCCCACAACGTCCATTTCACGCACCGTATTCGTCATCCTCCTCGCGTTTCCGACTCTTTCTTACGCTTCCACTACACCCTGAATGGCCCGGTGCAATGACTCTTCAGAAAGAAGAGCTGCATGAGGATATTCTTTGATGATTTGCCCCCGATAGAGAACGAGTACTCGATCACAAGCCTGAATGATATCGTTCAAATCCGAGGAAAAAAGAATTGCTCCGCAGCTACCATCAGCGACCATCTCCCGAACGTAATCGCGGAGTTCCCTTTTAGCATTGACATCAATGCCTACCGTTGGCTCATCGAGGATTAAAATTTTCGGTTTGCGCATCAGCCACTTGCCTACCACAACTTTTTGCTGGTTTCCACCGCTCAGATATTGAACCTGCTGTTGCAGGGTTGGTGTTTTAATCATCAACCGGTACACTTGTTTTTCCACCTCCCTACGAGCCCGCTTTCTCTGGAACCAGCCAGCTCTGGAAAAATCTCGAATTACTGAGAGCGTGACGTTATCTTCCACAGAGTGTATCAAGATCAAACCCTCACGCTTGCGATCTTCCGGAATGAGCGCAATACCATTCCGAATAGCACCAATGGGATTCCGAACGTTGAGCAACTTTCCCTGGAGCGTAATCTCCCCGGTTCTCGGATGATCGATACCAAACAGTGCCCGAGCAATTTCGCTCTTACCACTGCCCATAAGACCGGTAATCCCCAATACCTCCCCCGCATAGACTTCAAAAGAGACTCCCCGTACACGCTCGCCGACCGAAAGATTTCGCACCGCAAGAATCGGTTGCTTCAATCGCCTTATGTTTGTCTCTCCTCTACTTATTTGCTTCCCATGGAAACTCTTACCCGTCATCATCTCGACAAGGACATCCACATTCAGGTTTTGCGCATCTCCAGTCGTGACCTTGACGCCATCTCGTAAAACGGTGATCCGATCACAATTACGTAACACTTCTTCAAGACGGTGTGAAATGTAAATGACACTGACCCCACGCGCTTTCAGGGTCATGATAATTTCATAGAGACTATCTTCTTCATCCTTGGTAAGAGAGGCCGTCGGTTCATCGAGTATGAGCACCTTGGCCTCCCGAGCGAGCGCCTTTAAAATTTCCACAATTTGACAGTTTCCCCGACCCAAGGAAACGATTGTATCCGAAACTTTGAACGGTACCTGGAGATGGTATCTTTCGATCAGTTCCCTTGCCCAGCGATAAAGTTCCCGATACTTGACAAGACCGAACTTGTTTTTAGGTTCTCTTCCCAAAAAGATATTCTGGGCCACATCCAGATAAGGGATTAAACTGAGCTCTTGGAAAACCATGGTAATACCATGTTCCCGAGCTTGTTCGGGATTGGAAAAATCGACCTCACGCCCATCGAGGAGCATGACGCCCTCGTCTTTGCGATAAACGCCCATAACAATCTTCACCAGGGTTGATTTTCCAGCCCCGTTTTCACCAATAAGGGCGTGCACTTCACCTCGACGCAGTTCAAAATCAACTCCCTTTAGAGCCTGCACCCCAGGAAAACTCTTTTTAACTCCCCGAAGGCACATAATCACGTTCTGAGAGGTAGCCAAACCATCGCTCTTTTCCAAGGTTTCCACTGTTATCATGATGACCGCCCCATTTCCAGTCTGGGTTGACCTCTTTTCGGTCAACCCAGACTATTCCCAATTCCTTATTGCTGCATCGCCGCCTGCTTAATCTTGTCCGGTGGCTCCACACCTAAAATCTTCTTATATCCCTCAATGATGTTTTGCCGAGAAACAGCATAACCAGGAACAGCGATGTACTTGGGATTTTCATACCCTAAAATTGCCCGACAGGCGGCGAGTGCTTCGGCTTGACCATTGGTATAGGGATCCTGAGCACCAGTACCCTTAATGTACCCATCCGAAGCAATTTCATACGCCCCATCCTCCTCAAGGTCCACGGTGGTAATCACGAACTTCTTTGGATCTTTCCCAAGCTCCCTCGCTGCTGCAACAAGTGACATTGCCGGAGTCATCCAGATGACAAACGCTCCATCAAGGTCAGGGTAAGCGGTAAGCATTCCGGCGGAAATTTCGGTCACCTTAGGCATATCAAAAGGGAAATCATACTCTGCCACAATGTTGATCCATGGATACGCCTGACTTACGCGTTCCTTAAAACCGCGCAACCGCTCTTCAGTGACAAAATGCTTAAAGTTCAGTTTCATCACTGCAACTTTGGGGTTCTCGACACCTCTTTTGATGAATTCATAGGCCATGATATCCGCCGCAGCCACCCCATTTCCGTAACTTGAAGACGACACCACTGTTACATAGTGTTGCCCATGCTCGAGCATGACGGGAATCATGTCAAGGAGCACAAGTTTAATACCTGCTTCGGCGATTTTCAGGTATGCAGGGGTTTCGGAGGTCTGATCAACAGGGATGCTGAGGATCACATCCGGTTTCATTGCGATAACACTTTCGATGTTGTCCATCTGTACCTCGGGCTGAGCATTAGCGCCCGTAATGGAAATCACTTTGACGTTGTATTTATCAAAAATCGATTTCATTCCGGCAATCTGCTGCTGTGACCAGGAAGAATCAAGAACATGCATGACGATCGCTGCAGTGTAGTTACCATCCCGAAGCTTTTGCTCATCCTCGGGGGTAAGTGCGAGTACACTCATATCCACGCCGACAGTCCCGTCTTCCAAACGTTCGTTGGCATTGACCACACCAGCCACAACAGCATCGGGAGGAAGCTCGCGGGCAGCAAAAGCCAACCCAGAAACCATAATGAACAATACGGTGACACAAATCCCGAGTACTTTTTTCATGGTTCCCAACCTCCTTTTACCTAATCAACAATTCCCAAAATCCTCTTATTCTCCTCTTCGTTCACACCGGTGGCTAAGAAGTTATCAAAAGCATATTCAGCAACCTCAATGAGATGGTCTTCGATAAATTGAACCGCAATTTCCGCCGCCTGATCCGGACTCCGCACCGGATCTTCCCACTCTAAAACTGCCCAGCCATCAAAACCAATCTCGGTAAGGAGACTGAAGACTTTTTTGAAGTTGACCTGACCATCACCAACGGTACGGAAACGACCCGCTCTTTTCGGCCAAGGTTGCATTCCAGAATATACACCCTGTTTTGCGCTGGGCACAAACTCCCCGTCTTTAACGTGAAATCCCTTAATTCGGTCGGCATATACTCTGATGAATTCGATGTAATCGAGCTGCTGCAACACAAAATGGCTCGGATCGTAGTTGATGCATGCCGCCGGATGGTTGTTGGTGTAATCCAAAAACATATCAAAAGTTGCACCATCGAAGAGGTCACAGCCGGGATGGAGTTCAAAATTAATGGTAATTCCTTTATCAGCCGCATAGTTTA
Organism: Atribacterota bacterium; assembly: GCA_039638595.1. NCBI lineage: Bacteria > Pseudomonadati > Atribacterota > Atribacteria > Atribacterales > Candidatus Caldatribacteriaceae > Candidatus Profundicultor > Candidatus Profundicultor thermophilus. Next base: position 14,211 of record JBDIWM010000035.1, on the reverse strand, counting down.
AAACCGGTAACCAGCGTTTGGCCAATTCCTTGTACGCCATTTCAATCAGTCCCGCTGGACGTTGTGGCCAGGGGTAGACAAAATTCCAAGCCATACCACCCGAAAGCACTGGAACACCTTTACATCCTAAGTTAACCGAGGCATCAACGATCTTCATGAGTTCTCGTTGCGCCCACTCTACCAGTGCTTTTCCTTTAAGACCAGCTGGATGGAAAGAAGCAAATAGATCCTCCATAGCCGGATGAATAGCAATCATTTGACCCTGGAGACCATAGAGGTCGGTTACAGTCAAGTTTTTTTTCCCAAGCCTTCCGGCATAGTCATCACAATACATTTTAGATGTGGCAGCTTTGTCAAGGTCAATCATGTTCGGATCCCATGAAGGGACCTGTAATCCCTTAAACCCCAGATCCGAAGCCCATTGCGCAAAATTCTCAATGTTGTTACGAGGCGGGTTTGGTGTGGTAAACTGGGCTAAAAAAATCGCTGGACCCTTAATTTGTGTGGCCATATCACTTTACCTCCCTTTTCCATTTTTCGAAACTTCGGAAACCACCAAAATTCAATCATATCCCTCGATCAATTCCACCTCCTCATGCTGGGAGATTATACGAGGCATCAACCCATGCCCCGCTCTTACCGCTTTCCACGCACTTCAGAATAAAATGGACCCCCAAAACACCATCGACAACGGTAGGAAAATCGAGGTCAATCGGTGATGGGGCAGTGCCATCTTTCTTGGCACGAATCGCATTCGCCGCCCGCTTATAGATATTCGCAAAAGCTTCAATAAATCCCTCGGGATGCCCATAAGGGAGACGTTGATTGGCTTGAACCAGCTCTTTCAGATATCCACTTCCCCGGCTGTAAATCTCAGAAGGCTTATCGATATAACGAACGTAAAGGTAATTGGGATTTTCTTGATGCCACTCAATAGACCCCGTCTCCCCATATACCCGGATACGGAGGTTATTTTCTTCACCAACAGAAATCTGCGACGCATAGAGTACACCTCGCGACCCACCTTTGTAGTGAATAAGAACGTTTCCATCGTCTTCTAACCTTCGCCCTGGCACAAAGGTCGTCATATCCGCACAGAGAGACTCAATTTCTAATCCCGTAAGATAACGGGCCAGATTCTCTGCATGGGAACCCAGATCTCCCATGCATGAGGAAGCCCCTGCTATAGCCGGGTCAGTCCGCCAGGCAGCTTGTTTTTGTCCTTGCGCATCAATAGGAGTTGCAAGCCAGCCCTGTGGATATTCCACAACGACTTTGCGAATTTGCCCAAGTTCCCCTCCCTGGATCATTGCTCTGGCCTGTTTCACCATAGGATAACCGGTGTAGTTATGCGTCAAACAAAAAATCGCATCATATTTTTTGACCAATCGATACAGGTCTTCAGCTTCTTCAAGCGTTGTGGTCATGGGTTTGTCACAAACCACATGAAATCCGGCTTCAAGAAATACTTTTGCCACAGGATAGTGAACTGCGTTGGGGGTGACAATGACCACAAAATCAATCTTTTCTCCCTCTCCTAACCGGCTTTCTCTTTCAGCCATTTCCTGATAAGAACCGTATACTCTTTTTGGATCGAGACCGAGCGTTTCGCCCTGCTGCTTAGAGAGTTCAGGTTTACTCGAGAACGCACCGGCAACAAGTTCAGCGGTATCGTCCAAAGCAATCGCCATGCGATGCACTGCACCAATAAATGAACCTGGACCACCACCCACCATACCGTACTTCAATCTCCTGGTTTTGGTTGTACTCATCTGTTACACCTCCCGAATGTGTTCATAGTATCAAAAGTTATAAATATCTATTGTTGATAAAATACTAATAAACTTTTTACCAAATGTCAATCCGTCCAAAGACATTTTTACCAAAAAGGAAATAGGCCAATCAAAATTTTTAGGCCACTTACTTCACAAAGGAGATAGGGACCTCAAACGGGGACTAAAGGAAACTGACAGAAAAAGATGGCAAAAAACCGCCCCTTTTCTTAGACATGAAAACACTCGTGGGGTGACAACGCGAACAAAAAGACAGAATAATCAACTCATTAACCTATTTCCAAAATACGTTGGGCACAAACTTCGTCAGTAACGAGGGCCGTGACCACCCCGGTACGGAGTAAACCACAGAGCGCCCGCGCTTTAAAGAGACCTCCACCAATGGCAATCCGCTTTTGCACCTTGAAAAGAATATCAACCGGAATGCTCACCAAACGTTCTTCAAGACGGGTATGGATAAAGTGCCCGTTACCATCAAAGACATGGCCTAACACATCACCCACACCTCCTTTAGCGCGTATCTCCTCCATTTCCTCTTCAGTCACAAGATGGGACCCCAACAACGTCCCCCCATCGATAGCCCCAAAGCCAAACAGTGCTTCTTTGCACTTTGTCCACTTTTTATAGAGTTCAATACCGTTAGAAGTTTGATAGAGCAGATGGTCTCGCCAGGATTTGCTCTCCACGGTGGCAAGAGAAGCAAGGTACGTTCCTTTGGCCTTCAGTTTTCGACATAACTCCTGAACAATAGAAAAAGGGTTTTCTCGCGTGACATCGGTTAGTCCTCCCAAGAGTTGGACCACTTCAACACCCTCTACTTTCATGGGTAAAAGATGGTGCACAACCTCGGCAATCGTCCGACCCACTCCCACGCCAAGAATTTGACCTTTGGAAAAACCCAAGTTCATTTGAAACGCCCAGAAACGCCCCAAGAAGGAAGCAGACTCTTCTTGAAGGTCTTTTTGAACCACCACATGAACCTCAGGAACCGCAAACTTTTCCTGAATGCTCTTCTCCAGTTTTTCGTTGCATTCGAATGGTTTTTGAATGCGAATCTCCACCACACCAGCGTCCTTCGCTCTTTGCAAAATGCGAGAGACAGTCATTTTAGAAATCCCCAAGCGTGATGCAATCTCCTGCTGCGACAAGCCCTTTTCAAAATAGAGTATACTCACAATACCAATTTGCAAATCATCCATAATTCACCGATTCTCCTCTAAGAAATGACCATAACACTTGAAAACTCACCTGAAGAGGCTGATCCAGAAGACGACTATAAAGACCACAATAGTTCTCGTAAACCCGATGAGCCGCCATATCCGGTTGAACCATTCTCTCATACGTGGGCACGTCTTGGAAAAGGGGAGAAACTTCTGGTAAGAGCCCAACCCCATATCCAGCTACAATCGCACAACCAAGAAGGGGAAACTTATAGTCGTCAACTGGCATATACGGAAGACCAAGCACGCTGGCTTTGATTTGATTCCAGAGTCTATTTTTAGCTCCTCCACCAGTAACAAAAATCATTTCGTAGGAATGCTGGGGAAATATCTTCCGGATCGCCTCAAATCCCAGAGCGTAATCGTACGCCAATGACTCAAGTACCGAGCGAAAAAGATGGGCCTTGCCATGCCACCAGCTCAACCCAATGAAGGCCCCCTTTATCGATACATCATACGGACATTGTCTTCCTCCAAAATAGGGTACGAAAAGCAACCCTTCAGAACCACAGGGAATCTGGCTACTTTTTTCGATCATCCACTCGTAGTAGTCCTCCTGCATTCCCTCTTTTCCATTCAAAAACGTATCGACCAACCAGCGAATCGTCGTTCCACCTCCGTTAATGTATGTAAACGCGTGATATCCCCAGGGCTGAGCGGCAATCATGTACATGACCGCAGGTTTTTCCCGTTGACGTACTGGTTGATGTACAAATGTGGATAGAATTGTCGAACTTCCTGCGACGTCGACCAAAACACCTGGAGTAGTAAAACCACCACCCAAAAACCCGGCCGGTTGATCGCCAAGACCAGCGACAATGGGTGTTCCGGAGAGAAGACCACAGGAAGACGCCGCCCAGGGAGAAACGGCACCCACCGTGCACCATGGCTCAACAATTCGAGGAAATTTCGTAAGGTCAACGCCGAGCTCCCTGGTTACCTCCTCGGACCACTGCTTCCGTTCCATTTCCTCGTTTCCAAAAAAAGAGAGCAAGCTATAATCCAAAAAAGCCTCTTCAGCTCGTAATCCCCCTAAACGACCTACCACGTACCCATTGAGGGTGACAAATTTAGCCACTTTGTTATAGGTCTCCGGCCGTTCTCTCTTCCACCACAGAATTTTGGGGAAGTTCCTCGGTGATCCACAGCTCTTTTCATTCACAAAATCAGCGTATTCTTCTTGGAAAAAGTGATTATACGATTCTGACTGAAGGTCTAAACCCATGTCAAGACCGGTAAGGCTTTGGAAATCGCGGTCAACACCAATCACTCCACCCATCTGACCACTAAAAGCCAGAGCAACCACGTCTCTCGCATTGATACCGCTTTTCCCAAGCACAAAACGGATGCCTTTCAACGACTCTTCAACAAAATCGTCACTTTTTTGAATCATTCTCCCCGGACCTTTCGCCTGGTAACGGGCAGGGAGGTAAAGGCTTTCAACCATCTCCCCTTTTTCGCTCACTAAACCCACTTTAATCCCACTCGTTCCTAAGTCCCCAACAACGAAGTACTTCATGCCCGTTTTACGGTTTCACCAGAACCTTTAAGTACTTACCCTCTTGAACTTCCTTTTCCAAAAATGTAGGAAGCTCTGAAAGCTCAATGATAGCACTAATATATTCTTTTCCCATTACCCGCTTAGCCGCCATAAGTTCAAGACAAGTACGGATGTGGTTGGTCGTGGTACCGGAAGTACCATGAACGTAGATCTCCTTATAGTGGATCACGTTACTATCAAGAGCCACGATATTATCCTCTTTGGGTAACCCTCCAAAAAAGTTAATCCGGGCGTGACAGGCTGCGAGTTGAAGAGCTTGTTCTTGCAACACTCTTGAAGAAACGGCCACAATGATAACCGTAGCTCCGATTCCTCCAGTTTCACGCATCACAACCTGGGAAAGGTCCTCCTCTGAGGGATTAACGTAGACATCGGCCAGGAATTTTTTCGCTATTTCTAACCGCGTTTCCTTGACCTCAGAAAGGATAATCTTAGTGGCTCCAAGGCTTCTGGCTAAACCTACGTGCATGCATCCCACTGGACCAGCCCCAATGATGAGTACCGTGTCACCCAAACCCACATGCGAAAGCACCTGCCCATTGAGGGCACAGGCAAAGGGTTCGGCAATCGCTGCTTCCTCCAAACTTACTCCCTCAGGCACCTTAACCAGATTACCTCTTCGTAAAGCTTTTTCCGGAATGACCATGTATTCAGCAAAACCACCAGGATAGTAATAGCCAAATGCTTCGGTAGTTTTTTTGAACTCAAGACACAGATTGGTCATTCCTCGCTGACAGTAGTAACACTTCCCACAGGAAACGATGGGGTCGACCATCACCCGGTCTCCGATGTCAAACCCTTCAACATTTTTCCCTTTTTCAGCCACAACTCCCGAAATCTCATGGCCGATGATTTGAGGTTTGTTGATAGAACGGTGTCCATGGTTGAAAATCCGCACGTCCGTACCACAGATGGCACAAAAAGCCACTTTCAAAAGGATTTCATCAGCCCCAATTCTGGGAGTTGACACATCCTCTATACGCAGGTCCTTCGGTCCGTAGAAAACCGCTGCTTTCATGCTTTCACTCCTCTCATAAAACCTTTCTTCTGAGCCTATCATACTCTTCAATGATTCTTTGACCCAGATCACTCTGGGGTGATACCCCAGTGATTTCTTGGAGAACCAATTCAATCCCCTTCCTCTGGATTCGCTCTTGCAAATTCTGTGCCATTACATCATCGGGGTAATCGTACAAAAAAGCGGCAGCGCAAACGGCAGCAATATGTTCTGGAAATACCCCCTGTTCAAGACAAAGTCGAGCACTCCCGATCAAACGATCAGAAGGACTCAGCTTGCGGACTGGATCCCTTGCCACCCGAGCAATGGGATCCTGGAGTAGCGGATTGCCGAAGCGAGTACGCACATCCTGAAGAACATGTTCATGATTCTCTGGAGTAAATAAATCCGGATACCTCCGGAACAGGGCGGATGCAGTCTCTTGAAGAGCCCCATTAAAAACGGCGTTGACCCAGGTATCACCAAAACCTTCGTGGACATAACGATACCCACGCAGGTATCCCAGGTATGCCAGCGCAGCATGGCCCAGATTATAGGTATAGATTTTTCTTTGAAATTCAGCTTCAAAATGGTAAATGGGCTTCATAGTGGCAAGGTTGGGCAGTGGTCCCCTCCTAGCATGCTCATCATAGGGAAATTCCCGATACGCATCCGCAATGACCAGTAATGGATCGTCACTTTTTCCACTTTGTCCCGGCACCATCCTCGCTACGCTCACCCGTACAAAACCGATGTGTTCCTCCGCCCATCTCTGAGATTCAGGATCCAGGTGCGACCATACAGCTTCCTTCAACTTTGAGTGCGCAGCCAAATCATTTTCACAGAGGTAAAAATCAAGAGCATCCAGTTGCTTATTTTTCCTCCTCAAAATCCCCTCAGCAAGAAGTGGAGCAATAGCTCCGTAGTTGGGAATACCCACCGCTGTGCCCACGCACTGAGCCTCCTCAAATCCGGCTACAATCCGTTCTCGTTCTTTAGTGGAAACCGCCCTTACGCCAGGAATCACAAGTTCAACAACCTCTTTTCGATACGCATCAAGAAGACGAAGTGGATAACACATGCGTTCGTTGAGAAGATTCACTAATTCTTCGTTACTCTCCACAAAGAGAATTTCGTATCCCGCTTCATGAAACAACTGTCCCATAAAGCCCCGACCAATATTCCCAGCCCCAAATTGAAGTACCATCATGGCTATTGAAAACAAGGAGGTTTAGCCTCTTTTTCGGCACCTTTCGGAACCACACAGACAAAACCAAAAGGTTGACTATTGCTCAGGTTGACCCACTGGTGTTCTTCGCCACCGGCCACAAAGACCCCCAGACCCGGGTACAGCTCGTGTTCCTCATTACGAGTCACAATTTTTCCATTTCCCTCCACGATAAAGACCCCGTGTTCGTGAGGATGAGAACCATAACTACTCTTCCCACCCGGGGGAATTTCGATGTAACGCAGTTCAAACGTTGGTGCCCCCATTTCGGCGGTCACGAGCCAATAAATCTTGTTACCCGAGCGAGTTTCACACATATTCTTCGCATTGCGGTCAGTAATTACCATTTTTACCACCTGACTTTTAATAACATAGTTTATTTTTACCTAAAGTTTACAAAAAACAGCTAAGGATGTCAATGGACCATAACAAATTTTTTCTTTACTTTAAGACATTTCTCGCTGAAAAATTGTTTTCGGCCATCCACCATGATCAAGGTAACACACTGACTAGTAACAGTTTGGTTACGAAAACCCTATCAAACTGCCTCAAACATTTAGAATACAAAGGGTAAGGAAAAGAAATTCCTTCGAAATTGAACCGGAAACAAAGGCGCAACTCCAGTTCATCAAAAACCCGCTATTCAATTATTAAGTCGCCAGCTGCACGGAACATACAGCGAAGGAAGTCAAATGCACAAGGAATGACAATAAACATGGTAAACGCTACCTCTTTGACTTTCCCACAGGATGCGTTGTATCTATTTTGGTTTACAGAACAAAGCGACAAGAAAAAGCCACCATATTCATTAAGTTCCTTAGTCTCTGCGTATTTAGTATTCAGGCAAAGACTTTTTCACTGAGAACATACTATCACCATATAAAGGCTACTTTTACCAACGGATAATTGGGACCAGGATCGATAAAGGCTCTGTAACCATTTCATCAACATTCACTGCAAAATGTAGTAGGCACAACATGCTTTGCCCTATGTAGCCGATCCTCATTCTGATTGCGGACAACTTCAAGCGATATGGCATAAGCAAAATTTCGAAGGCTGCGTTTTTCGCCCTTCCCGTCACAGAGGTCATCCTCGAATTTCATATCATATCTTCACTGAAAAAGAAAAATATATCAAAATTTTTGATATATAATTTGTGATCGTTTTATGGAACAAAAATGAAAATACTGTTCAATTGAACATTGACAGCTAAAAAATATAGTGTTATCTTCTTCGAAGAGGATATTGTTTTTTATGCTTTATATCAATTTATTTGATTTAATGGAAGGGTCGAAACCATGTCAAAGAAAACAGGAAACATTTTAATTCTCAATACGGGAAAAGATACCAACATTTTGAGAGCACTTTCGACTGAAGTCCGAATTCGCATACTTGAGATTCTGAATGGGAAAAAACTAAATGTCAGCCAGATTGCCCAGAAGCTCAATATTCCTCAGTCCACCGCCGTGGTCAACATCAATATTTTGGAAAAAGCAGGATTAGTGAAAGTCGAAAACAAAAAGGGGGAAAGAGGTTCACAGAAACTCTGTAGTGCTCAATACAGCGAAATCATCATTAGTTTCCCATCAACCACCGAAAAAAACGAAGAAGACGACGTGATTGAGGTGGAGATGCCAGTTGGACTATACACCAAATTCGAAATCAGTCCACCGTGTGGTTTGTGTTCTCCTGAAAAAATCATTGGTTTTCTAGATTCTCCGGATTCGTTTTGGAACCCTGAACGAGTGAAAGCAGGACTTCTCTGGTTTGGAAAGGGGTTCGTTGAGTACAAATTTCCCAACAACGCCCTTTACAAAGGGAAACCACTCAAAAAAATCGAAATTTTAATGGAACTCTCTTCAGAAGTCCCGGGAACCAATAAACACTGGCTTTCGGATCTCACTCTCTGGGTGAATGAAGTGGAAATCGGTACCTGGATCTCTCCAGGTGATTTTGGTGATAAAAGAGGGCGCTTCACTCCTCTGTGGTGGAAACTGGAAGGTTCCCAGTACGGTCTTCTCAAAACCTGGATTGTTACCGAAAATGGTTCGTTTGTTGATGGAGAAAAAATTTCCGAAATAAGCCTGAACCACCTCCACATCAACGAGCATTCCTCCATCAAAGTCCGAATTGGTATCAAAGACGACGCTCAGAATGTAGGTGGTATCAATATCTTTGGCCGGGGTTTTGGTAACTACGATAGAGATATCGTACTTCGATTACATTTTTAGAATATAGGAGGGAATTTTCTTGGAAAGAGCAAAAATTCGGGTCAATGCGTCACGAAAGCGTGGAATTGTCTCGTCCCTGGTGTACGGTTCTTTTCTGGAACATTTGTACCAGCCAGGGAATACAAAACGTGATATCATCTTCCGGACGTACGCTTCCATAAAAAATGGCATTACCGGTATCATAATTCACCCCTATAAAGGGTGAACGCACTTCCTCCATGAATCCCATGGCTTTTTGGCCACTTTTTAAGAACTCACCATGGATTTCGAGCCCAATTTTGACTCCCTCTTTCTGCGCGCTCTGGGTCAACGTTTCAAGGTTATGTAGGCAGATGTCCTTTTCCTCTTCGTTTTCCACCGTCCCGGTATTGACCACCTTGGCCCCAATCGTTCTGGCAAAGTGAAGAGCCTTCTGAAGATATAGAACTCCGCTTTGCGTGGCGAGACTGGAATGAGCACTCAAGCTCGCCACCTCTAACCCAAACGAGCTGAGCATCATTTTAAGGTCCTCCACATCTTTCTGCGAATACGCCTCGAGATCGAAATGATTGGTCCATCCCTTGACACAGGCCAACTCCACAAATCGAAAACCAGCTCTGGAAATACCCGAAAGCGCATCGGAGAGAGAAAAACCATGATACGTATTGGTGGACACTGCAAGAAAAGGGAATATCACCCCTACCACTCCCTTCGTTTTTTCCCATTATACCCCAGAGAACTGTACAACCATAAGATACCCAAAGGTATCAAGACAGCTTGCAAACGAAAGAGGTCTTCTTCTTCGTCTTTTCTCAGCCTTTTCGGCTTCCCGGTAGGAAACACCAGCTTCCCACTGGAATGTGACCATGCTCTTTACCGGAAAGAAAGCCGAAGGTTCATATTGACCGCCTTTACCCTACTCAACCGAGGTAATCTGATCGTGGTCCTCGGTGCAGCTGGAGGAGCACAGTACTGGTCTTTCGGAATGTCGATTTATGGAAAATGTTCATACCTATGAATAATACAAATGGTCAGTGATTCATACTGCCACTCAAGCGAGCAAAGCTGAAAAAGAGAAAGACAAAGAAGACCACCATAAAAAGCGGAGCCAGTTGAGACAAAACGTCACGTTTCCCAGGGCGAAAATTTCGTAACAGAAGGGAATTGGTCACCACCGATACCGAGCTCAGAGCCATCGCAAGGCCCGCGAGTTCCGGTTTTAAAGAGAGCCCAAAACCAGAAAAAACTTGAGCTGCGATGGGAATTCCCAAAAGATTATAAAAGAGAGCAAAAAAGAGGTTCTGCTTAATTTTACCCAGAGTTTTGAACGACAACTCCATCGCTGTCGCCACATCCTGTGGATCGCCTTTAACCAGGACTATATCACCGGTTTCTAAAGCCACATCAGCCCCCCCTCCCATGGCAATACCGATATCGGCCACCGCCAGGGCCGGCGCATCATTCACTCCATCTCCGACAAAAGCCACCTTTTGACCACTTTTTTGAATCTTCTGCACCACACTGGCTTTCTCTTCAGGCATGACCTCAGCAAGAACGTTGGTCTCAGCGATCTCCACTTGCCGAGCTATTGCTCGGGCGGTCCTGTAATTATCCCCGGTCAACATGGACACTCCAAGCCCCATATCCTTGAGCCTCCGTACCGTTTCCCGAGCAGTATCTTTCACAGTATCGGCGACCGCCAAAAACCCCAGAATTTCCTTTTCCGTGGAGAGTATCGCGATGGCTTTCCCTTCTTCCTCAAGTTTTTCAATCACCTCCTTTCCCTGGAATTCTCCTCCCAACACTTCAACAGTGAAGGTTTGACTACCAAGGTAATATCTCTGGCCTCCAATCTTTCCAATTATACCTTTTCCGGGTACAGCCAGAAACTCTTCTATTTCTCCCAAAGCGACATCCTCTTCCTTTGCCCTACCGACGATGGCCTCCGCCAGAGGATGTTCAGAAGATTTCTCCAATGTTGCCGCAATCCTGAGCACTTCTTTCTCCGGAATTCTGAACCCGACCACGTCGGTGAGCCATGGTTTTCCTCTGGTGAGGGTACCCGTTTTATCGAAAATAACCAGGTCGATATCTTTCACCTTTTCCAGAACTTCTCCTCCTTTGATGAGAATTCCATACTCTGCCCCCTTCCCAGTTCCCACCATGAGCGCTGTGGGTGTAGCAAGCCCCAGAGCACAGGGGCAGGCAATGACCACCACCGAAACCATACTCAGAAGAGAAAAAGAAAGCGAAGCACCTAGAAAGAAGTGCCAAACGAGAAAAGTCAGAAACGCTATCGAGAGAACCAGGGGAACAAAAACGCTGGCAATGCGGTCTGCCAGAGTCTGAATCGGGGCTTTTGAATTCTGTGCTTCAACCACAAGCTGGACAATGCGAGCGAGAACCGTATTTCTTCCCACTTGCGTCGCCACCAATTCAAAACTCCCGGTTTTGTTGAGGGTCGATCCAATAACGGAATCCCCGGGTTTCTTCTCCACTGGGAGACTTTCCCCTGTAATCAGCGATTCGTCCACCGCCGAGTAGCCCTTAACCACCCGGCCATCCACTGGAATTTTTTCCCCAGGGCGAACCCGAACAATATCCCCCTCACGAACTTCTTCCAGGGGGATATCCTCAAATGCATCGCCTCGTTTTACCCGCGCGGTTTTAGCCTGAAGGCTCAGCAGTTTTCCCACCGCCTTCGAAGTTTCTCCCTTAGTTTTCCCTTCCAGCCATTTTCCCAAAAGTACAAAGGTAATCAAAAAAGCCGAAGTTTCAAAATAGAGATGTGGTATCTTAGTGCCTCCTGCGAGCAGGAAGGAACCGTGGGAGAGCGCATAGAGGAGATAATTGTATAAGCTATAGAAGTACGCCACCGAAGTACCAATGGCAATGAGGCTATCCATATTGAAAGACCGAAGCCGTAGATTAGACCACGTACCCCGGTAAAATGGTATCCCCAGGAAAAACTGTACCGGAGTGGTAAAAAGGAAAGAAAGCACCCCTACCCACGGTGGAAGTACAGCACTCCCCGGAAATCGAGGAAAAAAATCGAGTACCATAAAATAGGCCATGGGCAAGCTCAAAAACAAACCCAAGAGGAATCGATTCCTCAGTAAACGAAGGGTTTGCTCGCGTCGTTGAGATTCCTCTTCGACTAACTTTTCTGAAAACGATGCACCATATCCTGTTTCCCGAACTCTTGCAATCAACCTGTCAACATCGGTTACCCCAGGATCAAAAATAACTTGAGCCCTTTCCGCCGCGAAGTTCACCTGCGCCTCCAGAACTCCCGGACTTTTCTTCAGAGCCTTCTCAATGAGAACTGCACAGGCACTACAGTGCATCCCCGAAATGGAAAGCGTAACCCTCCTGGAAAAAGGATAATCACGGCTACTACGGGCAACCTCATTTCCTCCCGAAGTTTCTCTTCCCTCCGGTTCTTCGCCGTCACCTTCAACCGTTGCCCGATAACCAAGCCTTTCTATGATTTCGACCAGTTTCTGTACTGAGACCAATTCTGATTCAAAAAGAATTCGACCTCTTTTATTGCCAAAATCAATTTCTACCCTTTGCACCCCAGAAATTTCTTCCAGTTCATCCTGGATCAGTCTGGCACAGCCCTGGCAATGCATTCCTTCTATCTTCATCCGTACTTCCTTTTCCATCGTTTTTCACCTCTTTAGAAACAAAAACAGGGCAATGGGTAGCTCTATTTCCACTATCATGAACTAATTTTATTATTTTAGTAAAATTTAGACTATTTCCCCCTTTGAAGATGTGCTCCACGGTGTTCCAAGACCCATCTACAAAGAGAAGCACTTTAATCCACTGATAAATGACCCGAATTGCCGCCAAAACGTAATGACTCCCGCTTGGAACCATCGAACTGACCCACAGAAAGTCAAATCAGTTCTCAAGGTATCACTCCCTCGCAACACCCTGTAATTTTCAGAACATATGACAACCAGGCAAGGAGTGAATCCATGATCATCAGGTCCCTATCATCCTCTCGAAAACTACGATCCAATTTTTGCCCGAGGTCCTTGCTTATTCGAAAAATTGCGATATCATTAAATATATGAATATATATTCATATTTTTAAAAGAGGTGTGAATCGTGAATTGTTCTCTCTGTGGCAAAGATAAAAAAGAAGAGCAGATTCTATTTAAAAAGGGGAACCTAATCCATTCGGAAAAGGTTTTCTGGACCATTATCCCCTTTGCTTTCCTTGCGCTCGGTTTGATTTTCCTCCGAATCACAGCACCCCGGTTTCTACCAGTCGTTTTTTATTTTGCAGGGTATACGACCGCAGGAATCGGAACCTTCAGGAAGTTTCTGAAACACTTACGGAGGGGACGACTTTTCGACGAAAACTTCCTGGTCATTTTAGCCACCACCGGAGCGTTGGCTCTGCAGGAATTCGCGGAAGCCACCACGGTAATGGCTCTTTACGCTCTGGGAGAATTTTTAGAAAAATCGGCTCTGGAACGCTCCTCCCGCTCTATTCAACATCTCCTCGCTGGTAAACCCGAGTTTGTGCACGTGCAAAAGGATAATCGCTGGATGGACATCCCTCCCCAGGAAGTTGAAGAAGGAGCGATTATCCGAATCGACCCAGGAGAAAAAATTCTCCTCGATGGGATTATTCTTGAAGGCACGTCTCATCTTGACACCTCCAGTCTCACCGGGGAACCACTACCGCTTTTCCGAAAGAAAGGAGACGAAGTCTTAAGCGGAAGCATCAACAGAGAAGGAAGTTTGATCATCAAAGCCACCAAAAATTATGCAAACTCGACCATTAACACCGTTACAGAACTCTTAGGAAAAGCTCTGCAAAGAAAAGCCTCTACAGAACGCCTCATCACCAGATTCGCCCGCTTCTATACACCCTCAATTATTTCTTTTGCTCTACTACTCCTCATTTTGCCCTTAATCCGGGGAATATTCACATCCTCCCATCTCTACCAGGCCCTCACCCTGTTGATGATCTCCTGCCCATGCGCTCTAGTTATCTCCATTCCCCTGGGATTTCTGGCCGGAATAGGCAAATCGGCCCGGGAAGGTATCCTCATCAAAGGGAGTTCCTGTAGTGAAAGTTTGGCTTTTCTTAGTAAGTGCTTCGCTGGTAAAACTGGAACGCTCACCGATCAGCAAGTCGAGGGAAGGTCACTTCCTCCCTCCCATGGACATCCACCACGA
>JBDIWM010000034.1 GCA_039638595.1 Atribacterota bacterium | reverse complement strand
GCACACCCGATCACTTGCAGGCCGGTTTCTTCCAGGGCTTTTTTGGTCTTCTCCACACTGATGGCATCGAGAAAATCGAGGGGAATCTCCACCACGTCAAATCCGAGCTCTTTGACCTTGATGACCAACCCCACTTCGTTATCGGTATACCCGGCGGTCCACAGAAAAAGATTAACCCCAAAAGGCATTCTTGGCCCCCCTTTTTAAACGATTCGTTCTTCTGTCTGACGGTCGAAGAGATGAATTTTCCCTTCCTTCCATCGGAAGAAAATCTTCTCACCCACAGGGAAGCGGGTATTTTCCCCACTCCGGACCCGCACCGTGTGTCCATCAAGTCGTAACCGCACAATCTGTAAAACCCCTAAGGGTTCCACCACCTCCACCAGAGCCGGATAGAACCCTTCTTTCTCGGTAAAACTCAATACGAGATCTTCTGGTCTTAACCCCAGAAAGAGTTCCGACACACCTTTAACCCGACAGGCCTCCACCATGGGAGAAGGAAGCGGGAAGGAAAAATACCCTGGACCAACATGGAGGATATTCCCTTCCAAAAGGGCGGGAATAAAATTCATTCCCGGACTTCCCACAAAATCGGCCACAAAGCAATTTCGGGGTTTCTGGTAAATTTCACTTGGTGTCCCCACCTGAACCAAGTGGCCATGATTGATGATGATCACCGTATCGGCCATGGAAAGGGCTTCAGCCTGATCCGGGGTGGCGTAGAAAAAGGTGGCCGCCATTTCTCCCTGCAATCTCTTGAGCTCAGTGCGCATTTCCTCCCGAATTTTGGCATCGAGGTTGGTCAGGGGTTCATCGAGGAGAAAAACCTTCGGGTTGCGCACCAGAGCCCGGGCAATGGCCACCCGCTGCATCTCTCCACCACTGATAAAAATGGGCTTTCGATCCAGAAGATGGTCGATATGGAGGAAGGAGGCAACTTCCTTGACTTTCTTTGCAATCTCATCCTGAGAAAATCCCCGAATCCGCAGGGGTGAAGCGATATTCTCAAAAACGGTATATCGGGGATAGAGGGAAAAATTCTGGAACACAAAGGCCACATCCCGATCTTTGGGTGGTAAATCATTGACCCCTACTCCATCGATGGTAATACTACCCTGATCGCCTTTCTCCAGACCTGCCACACAGCGCAAGGTGGTGGTTTTTCCCGCACCGGTCGGCCCCAACAACACGGTAATCTTCCCGTTTTCAGCCTTCAAAGAGAGGTCAGAAACAGCCACTTTTCTCCCAAACCGTTTGGTTAAGTTCTGCACCACAAGTTCAGCCATGCTCGTCACCCTACGCGATTAATTTCTGGTCCTGAGCGTTAAAGACCCGCACTTCTTTAAACTGTAAACCAATCCGTTCACCAACCGCAAAGAAAACATCGCCGGGAAGAAGTGCTTTGAGAAGATGAGTTCCAATTCGGAATGTCACCACATTCTGGGCCCCCAGGGGTTCAAAGACGTAGACTTCACCCTGCATCAGGGCCTCTTTTTCTGACACCACCAGAATGTTTTCCGGACGGATTCCCACCACAACTTGAGGAGAAACCATGCTTGCCTTTTCCACGACCTCAGCCTGTTCGCTGGGGAGAGGAATAAAGGAACCACCATCAAGGAGGATACCAAGCCCTTCCTGCCTTTGAATGGTTCCAGGAATAAAATTCATACCTGGACTCCCAATGAACCGGGCCACAAAGAGGTTCGCCGGATAGTGGTACACCTCATGAGGTGAACCGATTTGCTGAATGTCACCAAAATTCATCACCACGATTTTATCCGCCATGGTCATGGCCTCCACCTGGTCATGGGTTACGTAGATGGTGGTGGCACCAATCGATTTCTGGAGTTTTTTGAGTTCTCCCCGAGTCACTTCCCGGAGTTTGGCATCGATATTGGAGAGTGGCTCATCCAAAAGAAATACCCGAGGACGGCGCACGATGGCCCGACCAAGGGCCACTCTCTGTTTCTGACCACTGGTTAATTTCCGGGGTTTCAACTGGAGCAAATCCTGAATCTGAAGTAGGCGCACCACCTCGTCCACCCTCTTTTTCACTTCCTCGCCGGGCAACCCCTCTGCCCGAAGCGGAAAGGCGATATTATCATAGACCGAAAGGTGGGGATAGAGGGCGTAGAGCTGAAAAACGAAGGCGATGTTTCGCGCCGCAGGACTCAAAGGGGTCACATCATCAGTATCAAAATAAATCTTACCCTCATTGGGCAATTCTAGACCAGCAATACAGCGCAAGGTGGTGGTTTTCCCACATCCAGAAGGACCCAGAAGAACCGTGAACTCACCCTCCCGGACCTCAAAGGAAATCCCCTTCACCGCCTCCACCTTTCCGTACCGTTTCCATAGATTCTCCACCCGAACTTTCGCCATGGTTAAACCTCCCCACCCTGGTTCAGCTCTTCCAAGGGAGGAATATGGGAAAAGAGGATGTACAGGCCGGTACCAATTCCCAGAAATGCGAACCCGTAGTGGTACAGGAAATAGGTAAAGGGCTGACACAAACTGAAAATCCCGAAAATGATGAGCACAATGGACAGAGGTTCCATGATTTTTTTGAGCCGTGCCAGGAACTTCATACGCATCTACTCCTTTATCGCCCCAAAGGTAAAGCCCCGGATGAGGTTTCCACCGAGGAGGAAAGTAAAAACCACCACTGGAATAACCATCAAGAAAGACCCTGCCGCAATGTGTCCCCAGTTCACCCCGGCGGTTCCCAGAGAGTGGGCGATGGAAGGAACGGCAGTACGCGCCTTTTCGCCGGTGAGAAGCAGCGAAAAGGTAAACTCATTCCAGGTCATGATGAGGCTAAAGATGGCCGTCGCCACCATTCCCACCCGCATTTCCGGAAAGATAAACTTGAAAAAGGCCTGAAACCGCGAATACCCGTCAACCAGGGCCGCCTCTTCGTATTCGATGGGAATATCATCCACGAAACTGCGCATCATCCATACGGCGAAAGCCAGGTTAAACACGGTGTACATGATGATGAGCCCAAAACGGGTATCAAAAAGTCCGAGAGCCCGGTACATCATTACTAGCGGTATGGCAATGACCACCGGGGGGAGCATGCGGCTACTCAAAACCACAAAAAGAAGGTCGTCCTTGCCCCGAACCTTCATGCGAGAGAAAACGTATCCCGAGAGTGCCCCCAGAAATGTCGCCAGAATCGTGCTCACAAAAGAGACCACGATGCTATTACCCAGCTGTCGCAAAAATGCCGATGGTTTTGGTTTGACTTCTACGCCCTTCACTTTCCCCAAGGCCCCTCCCCCTCCCACGTAAAACACGTTCCGGAAGTTTTCCGCCTGTGGTCGCCACACCCACTTGGGAGGAAGCGAGAACGCATCCAGCTTGGTCTTGGTGGCGGTAGAAAACATCCAGTAAATCGGGAAAAGGTACACACCCAGCATGACCACCAGAACCACCACGATCACCCGATTTTTCACCTGTCTTCGCTGAAATTCGTTCATCGTTTATCCTCCTTAAGTCCGCCGCAGACGATTGAGATAGGTGATATAGATGTTACTCAAGGCAATGATGATGATGAGAAGAATATAGGCCAGAGCACAAGAACGACCGGTATGCCAGTAAGAAAAGGCTAGCTTATAAATATAGAAGGGTACAATCTGGGTCGAATATCCTGGACCACCCTCGGTAATCACGTACACCAGGTCAAAGAAACGAAAGGCATCCATGGTACGGAAAAGAACCGCCAGAAGGAGAATGGGAGCAACATAGGGAAGGGTAATGTAACGGAACTTAAACCACCCGGAGGCCCGATCCACATCGGCCGCCTCATAGAGGTACTTGGGCACGCTGGACAACCCCGCCAGGCTCAAGAGTACAATAAACGGCGTCCAGAGCCATACATCGGCAACGACAATGGAAGGAAGGGCATACTCGTAACTGGTGGTCCAGGCGATTTTGGGAATCCCAAAAAGTTTTCCCAGGATATAGTTGAGGATTCCCCAGTTGGTATCCATCATAAATCGGAAGAACTTCCCAATCACCGCTGGCGAAAACATCATGGGAAGGATAAAAAGGGTGGTGAGAATCCCCTTCCCATAGAATTCTCGATTGAGCAGCATGGCGATAAAAAACCCTAAAAAGAACTCCACCACCACTGCCATGGCTACAAATTTCCCGGTCACGATAAATCGATCCCAGACCTCTCTCTGCTGAAAGATGAAGGCAAAGTTCCTGATTCCCACAAAAACCGGGGGGTTAGCGGTGTTTGCCGAATATTCACAGAAACTCAGGTACAGCGACCAGATGAGTGGGAAAATGACCAGAAAAAGAAGCAAGATAAAAGTGGGCAAAAGAAAAAGATAGAGCATTCCTCTATCAGAAACACGATTTGCCCAGGTATTCCGAATACCAATCAATGATATCTCCCCCTTTGGGCTACCCCAGGGGGGGTAGCCCTGAACTCTTTGGTCTTATTTATAGTAGCCTGCTCTTTCCAGAATTTCTTCGTGTTTTTCAGCAATGAGGTCCATGGCTTCATCCGGGGTGTATTTCCCAAGAACAGCTGCATTCAGGATTTCAGCCATGACGGTACCCATCTCGTTATACTGAGGAATTTCCCAGTAGTCCTTGAGGTGGGGGTAACTGGCCCGAGCCACTTTATTCACCGGAGCATATTCCAGATACTTATCGTCCTCAACCACCGACTTCATGCAGCTAAACATGCCAGCCTGGGCCCACTTCCACTGGGTTTCGGGACGCAGCCACCATTCCAGGAACATCAGCGCTTCCTTTTTGTAAGGCGTGTAGGAAGAAATGGAGAGACCCTGCCCACCCAGCTGGACGTACCATTCTTTCTCCGCAGGGGTGGGGAAGAAGTCAATCTTATCCCAGTAGGCGGAAAGGTCCGGATCCACGAGCCCCGGATAGAATGCCAAGTATGTCCCCATCATGGCCACCAAGCCCTGCTGCATGGCGGTATTGGCTTCATCCATGCTGTAGTTAGCCGAACCAGGAGGACAGAACCGGTAGAGGTCCACCCAGTAACGAGCGGCGGCTTTACCGGCTTCGCTATTGAGGTACCCCTTGACCTTTTTGGTCTCTGGATCCCAGAGCTCTGCCCCAAAGGACCAGAAGCATGCTAAAAATTCATCGGTTAACCCCGCAGTGGGAATCGGTGCTTGCCAGAGTGCGACACCATAGAGGTTCTTTTCCGGACGAGTGAAGAATTCAGCGATATCCCGCAGCTGGCTCCAGGTCTCGGGAACCTTCAGCTCATACCCGTATTTGGCCTTGAAGGCTTCCTTTTCTGCTGGGTCATTGAAGAGATCGGTGCGATAAGACATTCCAAAAAAGTCACCCAGAGCGGGAATACCGTAGTACTTGCCACTTCCATCGGGGTATTCGCAGAAGGAAGAGATAAAAGTGGCGTAGAAATCGTCCTTATTCACCTTCTCATTGAACCAGTCGGTGATATCAACGAGATGCCCCCCCACCACGGCCTCACCCAGCCACTGGGAATCAGGAAGGACGATGTCAAAACTGGTTTTCCCTGAAGCAAATTCGGTGAACACTTTGTCATGGTACTGCGGCCAGGGTACCGGATCCCCTTTCACCTTTATTCCCGTTTCCGCGGTAAACTCCTCAGCCAGGGCAACCAGGGTATCCATCGGCGCCCACGCTGCCCAGGTAATGGTGAGGGTTACCTCCTGCGCAAGTGCTATGCCCCCCCACAAACCAACCATCAAACAGAGAACCACTAACCAAACGAGTTTCTTCATGCTCAATAGCCCTCCCTTCTTCAATTACGTGGATGAAACACAGATGCCGAAGATTCCTCTTTTTATTTCTTCTCTCACCCCCTTTCATGGAAACCGCCGACAGGAATTGCGTTCCACCAGCACAGGCTCAAGGAGTGCATTCTGGAACGCACTCTCCCCTTCGACCAATTTCAGTAAAAGTTCGACCCCCATTTTCCCCATCTCATACTTGGGCTGCCGAATGGTGGTCAAAGAAGGATGAAAATACGACGCCAGAAGAATGTCGTCGAAACCGACCACCGAAATATCCTCCGGGATTTTCATCCCCGCGCTCAAAAGCGCTTTCA
Source organism: Atribacterota bacterium (assembly GCA_039638595.1). Taxonomy (NCBI): domain Bacteria; kingdom Pseudomonadati; phylum Atribacterota; class Atribacteria; order Atribacterales; family Candidatus Caldatribacteriaceae; genus Candidatus Profundicultor; species Candidatus Profundicultor thermophilus. The sequence continues at coordinate 15,881 of JBDIWM010000034.1, read as the reverse complement.
TGGCGCCGATGGCTACAAGGTCAGAGCTCGCCACCACTGCGGTCGGTAAAAACCGATTTTCGAGCAAAAGCTTCCCCAGGGAAAAACCGACTTCCACCCGGTTCAGCTGGGTTTCCTCTCCCACCAGAACCCAATTTTCCCTCACAGACAAACCTCGCTTCTGCATACTCGCCAGAAACGATCTCTGCCTTTTAACCAGGGTTAAAACGTAGGGCGGTTCTCCCAGATATGCAATGTTAGTATGCCCCAGACCGTGCAAATAGTCAATAGCCATCTCCATGCCTTTTTCGTTATCCATCACCACCGAAGGGCACCGGGAGGTAAAAGGGTAAATATCGACAAGCACAAGAGGCACCTCACAATCAAATAAACGGTTCCAGAGGCTCTCTTCAATCAGGCTATAGGAAACCACCACCCCGTCCACCTGGCCCTGCTCGATGAGGTCCACAAAACCCCTTTCCATCTCCCCCTGGTAGGAGGTGGAATACAGAATCACACTATACCCCTTTTCTCGAGCCGCATCAGCCACGCCCCGGGAGAGTTCCGCATAGAAAAGGTTGGTAATATCGGGAACCAAAAGGCCCAGCGAAGCCGTACGTCTTTTCTTGAAATTCCTAGCCACAAGATGGGGACGGTAATGGAGCTTTTTGATGGCGTCCCGAATTCGCTGCTTCGTTTCTAAAGAAAGCGAGGCGGTGTGATTGAGAAAGTGGGATACCGTGGATTGCGATACCCCTGCTTCTTTAGCCACATCCCGAATGGTTACCCGACTATTTCTTCTATCCTGATTTTTCCCATCCATGATACACCCCTCAGGTCAAAATCTTTTCCGTCACCGGATGAAAAAAAATCACCTTTTCCTTCCGCAAATCATACCTGACGGATTCTCCCACTCGAACAACCGCTTCTTGAGGTATCCTTACCCGAAGAAGCGCCTCCCCAACTTGAAGACGCACCACCTTATCGACACCCAAATCCTCAATGAGATAGATTTCTCCCTGCTTTTCACCTACCCCAAGAAGGACATCCTCTGGGCGAACTCCCAGAATCACCTTCTCCGGTATCTTCGACACTTCCCGTAAAAAGGGAAAGTGCTCAAGCTTCCAAGAAACCCCTAATGCAGGACAACGGATGAATCCATCCTCTACTTCCCCTTCCAGGAGGTTTATTTCCGGCGCTCCAATGAAACGAGCCACAAAGAGATTCTCAGGACGGTTGTACACGTCCTCTGGGGAACCAACCTGCATCACCATACCCTGATTGAGAACCACCACCCGGTCTCCCAAGGTCATGGCTTCCACATGGTCATGGGTCACAAAAAAGAAGGTAGCATGCAAATTTTTCTGTAAACTCTTGAGTTCCACCCTCATTTCCTCTCGCAATTTGGCATCCAGGTTAGAAAGCGGTTCGTCCATGAGAAAAACCCTGGGGTTACGCACCATAGCCCTGCCCAGAGCCACCCGCTGTTGTTCACCACCGCTCAAGCGATCCGGTTTGCGCCGCAAAAGGTGTTGAATTTTGAGGATGGAAGAAACTCTGTCGATTCTTTCGCGGATTTCACGCTCTTCCACCCTCCACATTTTAGAACGGAGCGGAAACGCCAGGTTATCATAAACGGTCATGTGGGGGTAGAGAATATAATTCTGAAACACAAAGGCACAGTTCCGGTCTCGAGGGGCTACCCCGTTCATGAGCGCCCCACCAATGTACACATTTCCCTCATCCGGTTCCTCTAAGCCACTCACAATGCGCAAGGTGGTGGTTTTTCCCGCACCGGTCGGCCCCAAAAGAACCAGAAATTCACCATCCTTCACTTCAACGTGAATTCCACGCAAAGCCCTAATCTTCCCAAAATTCTTTACCACGTTTTCCAAAAAGACCTCAGCCATTTTCTTTTCCCCACCGTAAACGCTTTCCGTTTTCCACCTCAAAAAGGCACGCTTTCTCCCAGGAAATCTTCAGCCGAACCACTCCTTGCAGCGTTCTCTTTTCCAGGTCTTCCACCCGGACGATTTTCCCAGGAGTAACTTCCACCGCACACAGATTTTTGTAACCGAGGGGCTCAACGCTCACCACGGTACCTGTGATTTCCCCTTCTACGGATACACTCAAAAACTCCGGGCGAATTCCCAAAATCAAATGCTGCACCCCTACTCTTTCCACCATCTGTCCCAGTTCTTCATGGACAAAGGTCTGACCATCCTCCAGCCGAAATCCAGTCTGACGGTTCACATAAGAAAGGGGGATAAAATTCATTCCCGGACTCCCGATAAAATGCGCCACAAAGGTGTTCTCGGGCCAGAGGTAAATTTCCCGGGGAGAACCAATCTGCTGGATCACGCCCTCATTCATGATCACAATTCTATCGGCCATTCCCATGGCCTCCACCTGATCATGGGTCACATAGATGGTGGTGGCTCCAATCTCCATGTGCAGCCTCTTTAATTCCGCCCGCATCTCCTCACGGTGTTTGGCATCAAGTCCACTCAACGGTTCGTCCATGAGAAACACCTGAGGCCGGCGGACCATAGCCCTTCCCAAGGCCACCTTCTGCATATCACCACTACTTAAATGGTGCGGTCGCATTGTAAGGAGGTGTTCAATCCCCAGAATCTTGGCCACTTGATGCACTCGTTCTGTAACCTCCGCTTTCGGATACCGCTGAGCCTGCAGGGGAAAAGCAATGTTTTCAAACGCCGTGAGATGGGGATACAGAGCATAGTTTTGAAACACAAAGGCGATATTCCTGCGGGAGGCCGGTAAAGTCGTCACCTCTTTCCCAGCAATAAAGATGGCTCCCGAAGTTGGTTGTTCCAGACCGGCGATCATCCGCAAAGTGGTGGTTTTTCCACAGCCCGATGGTCCAAGAAAAACGGTAAACTCTCCTTCCTCAATCGATAGCTGGATCCCTCTTACCGCTTCTACATCCCCAAACTTTTTCCAGAGGTTTTCTACTCGAACTCTTTCCATGGTCAGCGCCTCACTACCGTTTGATAACTCCAAAGGTTAAACCCCTGGCCAGGTACTTCCGTACCAGAAACGTAAACACCACCACCGGAATGAGAAATACAGTCACCCCAGCGGCAATTTGGCCCCAGTTGATTCCCGCAGTTCCCTGGACTGCAGCAATGGAAGGAGGAGCGGTACGGGCGCGTTCCGAAGTAAGAATCAGGGCAAAGAAAAACTCGTTCCAGGCGGTGATGAGACAAAAAACTGCGGTGGCCGCAATTCCCGAAAGAGCCTGGGGCAAAATGACTTTCAAAAAGGCCTCCCACCTGGTATACCCATCAACCATCGCTGCTTCTTCAAATTCCTTAGGAATCTCGTCAATAAACCCTTTCATGAGCCATACAGCAAAAGAGAGATTAAAGGTCATATAGATGAGAATTAATCCCACATGGGTATCAATCAGACGTAAAGCTCGATACAGGACAAAAAAGGGGATTCCCACCACAATCGGCGGAAGCATCCTGGTGGAGAGGATGAAGAACAGGAGATCTCCCTCTCCTTTGACCTTAAAGCGAGAAAAGGCATAGGCAGAAAAGGTACCCAGCACCACCGAAAGAAGGGTACTCAAGCCAGCGATGATGATGCTATTCACAAAGCGAGGTGGAAAAAGGGATTTTCCAGCTTGACCAAATTTCGCCATTTCCTCCAGATTGAGGTTAAAAAGCGCTTTATAGTGCAGGGCGGTACTGGTAAAGACGAATTTTGGCGGTATGGCAAAGATATCTGGCCACTGTTTAAAGGAAGTGGCCACAATCCAGTAAATGGGAAAGAGGAAGAAAAAGAGTGCCAATCCAATCAAGATTCCTTTGACTATTCTCCGAGTCAATGCCTCTCCCTCCTTACGCAGCCTTCGTCCGATTAATCCAACGAATCAAGAGGTTACTCAAGGCGATGATGAGAATCAGGATAATATAAGCCATGGCACAGGACTCACCAGTTTTGAATTTATTAAAAGCCAGACGGTACAGACTCATGGAAACCGTTTCGGTGACATCTCCCGGACCCCCACCAGTCATAATGAAAACCAGGTCAAACATCTTAAATGCATCAATGACCCGGAAGAGCACCGCCAGAACCAAAAGCGGTGATACCAAGGGAAGCGTAATCCTTCGAAATTTGAACCACCAGGAAGCCATATCGATATCAGCTGCTTCGTACAGCGATTTGGGAATGGCCAAAAGTCCGGTCAACGAAATGAGCATCACAAAAGGGGTCCACATCCAGATATCCACCAGAGCCACGGCATAGAGTGCAATATGGGGGTTTGTCAACCACAGGACTTTTTTCAAACCAAATAAACTCAGGAGAAAATTGAGCACCCCAAAATTGGCGTCCATGATAAAGGTCCAGAAGAAACCAACCACCACCGGCGAAAGCATCATGGGAACCAGGATGAGCGTGGTCACTAAACCCCATCCTTTAAACTGCTCCTTCAATAATAAAGCCAGACCAAAACCAAGCAGAAATTCAACCCCGACCGCCACGATGACTAATCGAGCAGTGGTTTGAAAATATTTCCAGATAAACGGATCACGCAGAATACGGCTGTAGTTGGAAAAACCAACAAACGAAATCTGTTTACTCACCAGAGAAGAATAATTGGTGAAGCTCAAACCCAAAGACCAGATGAGCGGGAAAATGTTCATGATAATCAGTACTAAAAGTGTCGGCCCAATGAAGTAGAGTTTCAAACGGTACTCTCCCAAGGCCTTTTGATGTATCGCTTTTGCCTTCCCGTCCATAGTAAACCCTCCGTTTCCCCTCCCGGTTTTTCCGGGAGGGGAAAGAAATCAGCACTTACTTCAAGTATCCAGCGTCCTTCAAAATCTGGGTATGTTCTTTGGCTACCGCATCCATTGCCTCTTTAGGGCTCATCATTCCCACACAGGCTGCCGACCAGTACTTCTGCGTCACTTCTAAGAGTGCGGCATACTCGGGGATGGTCCAGAAATCCTTCACCACTTTGAAACTTTCGGCCATGGCTTTGTTATAGGTTTTGGCGTTCAGAAATTCGGGAGAATTCAAAAGGTCAGTAAGAATGGGTACCCCACCCATCTCCATGTATTTCTTCTGGGTCTCTTCACTGCACCACCATTTGATGAATTCATACGCTGCGTCGCGATTCTTACCATAGGTGACGATATTCAATCCCTGACCACCATGAGTGGCAAACTGGCGGAATGTTCCATCCTCAGCCATTTTGCCTGGGAAGGGGAAGAATCCAATCTTATCATAGTATTGAGGATTCGTGGCTGGATTCACAAACCCTTCACACCAGGAACCCCACTGGAACGCCATCGCCACCAGACCCTGAGATATCGCCTGAGTGCATTCATTCCAGTAGTAGTTCTCTGAACCCGGAGGAGCAAACTTCATGAGGTTGACGTAGAATTCCAGGGCTTTGACTCCAGCTTCACTATTCAAGTACCCTTCTACCTCGTAACTATCTGGAGCGTGGTAATCAGCACCAAAGCTCCACATTACCGGCTGAAATCCCATGGTCACCGCGTCGAAGGTTTTAGCTGGCCAGTACGCCAGTCCATAAAGGTTTTGCTCCGGACGGGTAAAGAACTCTGCGATGTCACGCAACTGTTCCCAGGTTTTAGGAATGTCAAGGTCATATCCGTATTTGGCTTTGAAGGCCTCTTTTTCCTTCGGATCTTCAAAAAGGTCTTTGCGGTACCCAATAGCCGGAACATCCAGTACTCCTGACACACCGTAGAATCGCCCACTTTCTGCAGGATATTCCCCATAGAGCTTTTGAGGAACTGGAGCCAGCTTATCGAAGGCGATATTTTCCTTCAGCCAGTCAGTGAGTTCCACGTAGTGTCCTCCACCCACCGCAGCACCAAGAAGCTGACTGTCGCCAATGATGATGTCGTAACTGGAATCATGTGCTGAGAGGGTGACGAGAATTTTATCCGTATACTGTGCCCAAGCCACAAAGTCAAATTTGACCTGAATACCGGTTTTGGCAGTGAAATCTTTCTGAGCCAACTCATAGATCCAGTGCCCCGGAGTATACTCACCACTCAAAACGCTTAACACCACTTCCTCCGCAAAAGCCATTCCCGTTATGCCGAAAACCAGAACCAAAAGAAGCAGAAGAAGTTTCTTCACCAATTACCCCCCTTTCTCAAATTCGACCTTAAAAACCAGGACCAAAACAAAACGCACCTCCCAACCTCCAAATTGCCCCTTTCTCACCTCCCTCTACATCGTCACCATCACCTTGAGGGGATTTCCCCTCTTTTCCCGAGCCACCTGTAACGCATCAAGCAGGTTTTCCAATGGAAACGAATGCGTAATGAGTTTCTCCACATCCACAAGACCATTGGCGATACTCTCAATGGCCTCCACCCAGGTGAAAGGAGCCAGCCAGGAAAAACGGATGGTTTTATCCCAGAGAATGGATTCTAAAGCTGGGACTTCCACCACATCACTGGCACCCGGAAGACCAAAATAAACCACCGTAGACCGGCGACCAGAAACCTTTAAAGCAAGCTGCATGGCTTCTTTACTTCCAGTAACCACAATAGCCCGATCGGCCATCTTCCCCATGGTCAACTCGGCCACCTTCTTCACCACATCCTCTACATAGTACGGAGAGGACTTTTCCTTAGGGTTGATGACTTCATCGGCCCCGAGTTTCTTTCCAATTTCCAGACGATAGTCTCGCGTCCCCACCAGGATAACCTTCCCCGCACCACTGCGCTTCACCAGAGCAACCACGGCAAGCCCTATGGGGCCAGGTCCAAAAACCACCACCTTTTGACCCAAGCCTACTTCCAGATTTTTCACTCCATAAACCGCATCCGCCAGGGGTTCAACAAAGGCACCGCCAGCAAAAGAAACAGTAGGAGGCAACTTGTATACGTGAGTGTAGTGAGAAACCAGGTATTCGGCAAAACCACCATTGGTGGAAACACCCAGAACTTTTTTGTTTTCACAGAGGTTCACAAAACCACGGTAACACACTTCACAGGCATTACAGTACTGCACCGGATTAGCCGTCACTCGTTCACCGACCTGAAAGAGGTTGCGCTCAGCGGGAATTTTGCCCACTTTCACCACTTCTCCCGAAAATTCATGTCCCAAGATCAGCGGTCCTTTGCCATTCGGAGTCTCAAGCGGCGAAGCACCCCAGTAATAGGCCACATCTGAACCACAAATCCCACAAGCTCTCACTCGAATGAGAATTTCGTCATCCCTCACCGGAGGAACTGGAACTTCCTCAAGCTTCATCACTTCCGGCTCATAAAAAACCCACGCCTTCATTTTGTCCGGAACCATGGTCAATCCCCCCTTCTTACGCCATTCCTAACTGAGCAAAAAGTTCTCGCAAAAACTTGATGGAGTCAGCAGTAATCTCCCAGGCATTGGGCCAGAAACAGAGGTCGATGCACCACCACTCCCCGTCAAAGCCGTTCTTCACCAAAGCTGGAATGACCGAAGCAAAATTGACATATCCGGTACCAAAGGGAGCGTGGGTACTGGTCTCATTATCATGCAGGGTGTTGTCCGAATCGATGAGGTGCACATGCCCAATCTTTCCCTTCAGGAGTTCAATGAATTCAAGCACTCCACCCTTTAGGGTTTCTTTGGGTTCAGTTTGCTTGGCTCCCACCACGGCGCACATCTGAGCGTGGCTGGTATCAAAGAGTATCTTAAAATTGTTTCTCCCCACCTCGTCGTGGAGGCGCTTCACCTCACTGGGTTTGTTGAAGATAAAACCCGGTTCAAATTCCCAGACAATCGCTTTTCCCACTTCCCCGGCCTTATCAGCGCACTTCCGGAACATGTCCACCACGCGCTGCCATGTTTCCTGATAATTCCAGTCAGCTGGAAACGGTGTACCACTCACCGTATCCACCCGCAGCCTCTCGAACCCGCAATCCACGCAGAACTCCAAAGACCGATCAAACATATCCTCGTACGCTTTCACCACACTCGGATCCCCAGTTGCAAAAGGATAACTCCACAAATCCGGCACATAGGCACTCACACCCAGTTTGTACTGCTCCAGCATCGCCACCAACTTCTTTCGGTCATTTTTTGTAGGATAGAGGTCTGGATGAGCGTGGGGCTTGAATCCTCCCAGTTCAATGCCATCAAAACCAAGAGAAGACAATCTGGAACACACCTCTTCCAGAGGAACCGGGTTTGAAGCATACGGGCCAATGGCGTAAGCCCAACTTCCGATAGAAATCTTTACCCTGGACACGATACTTCCTCCCCCTTCTCGAGTAATGAAAACGTATGCATAACTTTGTTTTATTATTATAGAACATCGTTTTTGAAAAAGTAAACCTAAAGAAGGAAAAAATGATCAGGGCCACACTCAAAGCCGTTCAAGCCATTGACCATGGTTCCAGAAAAATGTGTTACAATAAGGGAAAAGGGGGTCTGTAGAGATGAAAAAGATGAAAAAATTGGTTTTCGCGCTGGGAATGACGAGCATGATTCTCTGGGGTACGATGATTGCTCCGGTATGGGCCATCGATACCGAAAATACTCCCTTCAGTTTCGATGTCTCTGCCGAGGGATATGCTCAGGTGATGTTCGACCAGGGATATAATCTTTACCAGGTGGGACGAAAGGGAGAGGCAGTCCAGTTTTTCATTGAAGCCGTTACCACAAAACCAAACTTCGCCAAAGCGTGGTTCTGGTTGGCCCGCACCTATCAGGAAGAAAATATGCTCGATGAAGCCATATGGGCCTGGAAAAAAGTGGTCGAACTTGAGCCAGAAAATGCCCAGGCCCGATATTTCTTAAGGAAGTGCCAGAACTGGAAAACATATGGCAAAGAGGCCTGGGAAAACTACGAACGAGGGATGGTGGCATACGAACGGAAAGAGTACTACGATGCCATCGAACTCTTCAAAATGGCCATTGAAGCCAACAAACAGTTTGATAAGCCCTACTATTGGCTGGGGATTGCTAACTACAACGTGGGAGATTACCACAACGCGGTCTGGGCTTTAGAGAAATACCTGCAATTCCAGCCAAAAGATGCCAAGGCTCAGTACTGGCTCCGGGAGGCTCGGGTACGCCTTCCAAAGGTCAGTCCATAAGCGCAAAGGCCCGCACCGGGGAACCAGAGCACCCAGTAAGCTTGAGGGGTACACCAAAGAAGTTGACTTTTTTCCCCAGAAGGGTTTTCAAATTGGTAAGGCCTTCGAAAATGGGGATTTCATGGGCAAGAAAAATGCGATGGGTCATAAAGGGATTGGTATCAATACTGGGGGCATCGATACCAATCCCTTTGATTTTTCGCGCCACAAGAAAATGGGCCATCTCTTCGGAAACACCGAATTGTTGCTCGAAATACCGTTCTTCCCCAAACCAAGTATCGATACCAGTATAGAGAAGAACGATAACGTCCTCGATTTGCCCCTCTTTCCCTAAAAGCGCATCAAATTCAGAAAGCTCAAGAGTTCCTCTTGACACAAAAGAGGACACATCAATGGTTATGGCCGTGCCCATGAACTTCTTGAAATCGAGCATCTCCACGGTTTTCCCTTCTTCCAGAAAGTGAGCCGGAACATCCACATGAGTCCCGGTATGGTCGACCATAAAAAGGGCGTGAGTCCTATTTCCATGGACTGAGATATCGTGCCAGGGAAAGAGAGTCACCGGTGGTTGCCCTGGGAAAGTAGGACATCCGGAAAAAATCGGCAGGGTGAGGTCTATAACTTCCACTTCTACCCCCTCCCATACACGTCGATAAATTTCCGAATTGAGCGGTCGTAGGTTTTTTCAGCCTCCTTAGGAAAAAAGCATCCGGGGAGCTCCCCATGAGAGCGATGGTACACCACACATTCACAGCATTTTCCCCGACGGTGGCAGGAAAGGTAGGTGCAGGTACATTGACTTAAATTGGCCTTCAGATTACACTCGGACATACCGTTTCTCCTCCTCACGCACAACTTTTTCTCCACTTCTAATTTTTCTTTCATACAGCACATACGCCCGAAAAATCTCCACGTACATCTTTACCCGATGATAAAACCCCATAAAGGGACCGTATTTTTCTTCCTTGTGGTAATGCGCAAGCCCCCACAGGGGAACCATTTCCACATTGGCCGCCGAATCATAGGCAAACTTGGTAAGAAAGACCTCCACTCCAAAACGAGTCCAGGAAAAATCAGGAAGGTTCCGTACCCAGTTCCCCCGTACTGCTCTCTGGCCGTTCAAAATGGGAAATACTTTCTGCGCCAGGTCACTCGAACCTCTCCCACCCTTAAAGACACCGATGGTCATATCCAGAAACGGATATCGCACCAGAGGCTCTGCCAGACTCAGGATATGTTCCTCTCGGAGATGAATAAGGTCGGCATCCAGAAAGAGATAAATATCACTCTCGGGATCGCGGCGAATCCCCGAAATAAGAGCCCTGCCCTTACCCCGGTTTTGAGGATGGCGGATGGCGTCGACCGGAAAGCGCTGGGCAACCTCAAGGGTTTTATCATGAGAACCATCGTCAACCACAATGACCCGATCCACAAAATCGGTCCGACAAATAACTTCCAGAACCTTTGCGATTCGAGTCGCCTCGTTATACGCTGGAACAATCGCTATCACTTTCTGCGTATCTAACATTCCTCGAGTCAGTCCTTGTCAGAAAATTTAAAAAATCATAGAATACTATTATACACGAACTGAAAGAAAGGAAAAGACAATTGCCCAATCCTCAAGAGAAGATATGGCGAAATTTTTACTACCTGGTTCTCATGATCATCTCTCTATATCTTATATACCTACTCCGCAACGTACTCGCTCCCTTTGCCCTGGCGGGAATTGTGGCGTATGCGTTTGTACCTGTCGCCAAATACCTCAATCGCCTGGGTCTTTCCTGGAAAGCGGCCACCACCATCATTTTTGTGGGACTCATTCTTTTTACGCTCCTACTCCTTTTCCTCATCGTTCCCGAGGTCATTTCCCAGTTCAAATCGTTCACCGTTTCTGCCTCTGACTACACCTCAAAAATTACCGAAAAAATCATCGAAGCAGCCCGATACCTCGACAAACAATACCCTAACCTCAACTTAGCCCAATCCATAGAAGAGTTCCTGAATAACCTCGTGCAGAATCTGCAAAACTACTTTACCGGAATCCTCCGAAATATTTTTAACCTTTTGTCTCTATTTATGACCGTAATTTTTTTCACTCTGGTCGTGACCCCCTTTTCCCTTTACTACTTCATGATCGACGCCGGTAAAATTCGCAAATCTCTGGTCAAACTGTTTCCCTCCGAAAAACGCCGGGAGTTCGTGCTCATTTTGCGAGAGATTGACCGTATCTTGGGAAACTTTGTGCTGGGAAGACTGGTACTCTCCCTTTTTGTCGGTGTCTCAGCCACGGTGGGGCTCCTTCTCATGGGCATCGAGTTTCCACTGCTCATCGGAGTGATCGCCGGAATCACCGACATCATCCCTTACCTCGGTCCGATTGTGGGAACCCTCATTGCTTTAGTTTTTGCCAGCACGAAGTCGGTCTGGATAATCATCGGAGTGATTGCCCTTTTTGGGGCCATCAACCTGGTTGAAGGTGTTTTCGTTACCCCCAAAATCATGGGCAGAGAAATGGGTCTTCATCCTCTGACCGTCCTTGTAGCCCTCATGATTGGAGGGCAACTCCTGGGGGCCTTAGGACTCATCATCGCCATTCCGGTAGCCGGAATCCTCAAAGGGCTTTTCTTCCACTATCGTAGAAAACAGGTCCTCGCTTCCAAAAGCGAGGACCTCCCACCTCAGGTCACCCTTTAACAGCCCCAAAAGTCAAGCCGCGCACAATGTAGCGCTGAATGAGAAGAGCAAGTATCGTCGGTGGCCCCAGGGCCAGCATGGCTCGGGTAGCCATAAACCAAAACTGGACCCCCCTGGTATCCTCAGCACCAGCGAGGTACACAGGAAAGGTTTTAGCCTTTAAAGAGGTCAAAGAGAGCGCAAAGAGAAATTCATTCCAGGTGAATGCCACACAGATGGCCGCCACCGCCACCAGGGTGGGTGCCGCCAGGGGAAAGGCAATGCGCACAAAAGCAGCAAAATCTGAACACCCATCCACTGCCGCTGCTTCTTCCAGTTCGACCGGCAATTCCTGAAAAGCTTGCCTACTGATGACTACCGCAAAGGGTAACGTAAACGTCGCATTAAGCAAAATAAGAGCCAACTGGGTATCGAGGAGTTTTAAAGCCCGCATCAAAAGAAAGAACGGAATCACCACCACCACCGGTGGTAAAACTCGCTGGGACAGGAACCAGACCGTGAGGTCCCGATTTTTCATACGCCGAAATTGAAAGCGAGCCAGGGCATATCCCGCCGGTACCCCCAAAAGCATCGCCACCGCAGTGGCAAAAACGGCCACGATAATACTATTAGTCAGAGTAAAGCGGCTTTCTCGCGTGGAAAGCTCTGTTTTCCAGTTTTCCAGAGTGGGACGAAACTGAATCACAGGAACCGAAATACCGCTAATGGTAAAGGTTTCGGCAGGGGGCTTGAGCGATGTCACGATTCCCCAGTAAATTAAAAACACTGCCCAAGCCACCACGAGAAGCGCTAAAATGGAACGAATTACGGCCAAACCTTTCGACTGCTTTCTGACCACACCCATATCTTTCCCTCCTTCACTCGTAAACCTGACGGACTCTGCGGAAGAAAAGGTTGACCACGACCATCACCATGGCCAAAAGCACATATCCCAGCGCTGAGGCATACCCGAAATCAAAAAATTTTAAACCAGTTCGATAGGTATAGAGGGAATAGACTTCGGTGGCCGTCCCCGGTCCTCCACCGGTCAAACTGTATATGACATCAAAAATTTTAAAAGATTCGATGAGGCGCAAAAGAAGAACGATGACCACCACCGGTTGAACCATGGGAAAGGTAATCTTGCGGAAGATTTCCCACTCGGAGGAAGAATCGATATAGGCAGCATCATAAATTTCCTCTGGGAGTGACTGTAGGCCAGCCAAAATCACCAAAAAACAGAACGGAGTCCACTGCCAGATATCAAGAAGCAACACCGCTACCCAGGCCCAGAAAGGACTTGAAAGCCAGGGGATCTTCCAACCAAAAAGGCTCATTAAAATGCTATTCAGTGGTCCACCTTCCTCATAGAAAATGGTTAAACCCAGATACCCCACCGCCACCGGGGTACAGAAAATGGGCAAAATCAGAAGGGCTCGAAAAATCGACTTTCCCTTCATCTCCTGATGGAAAAGAAGCGCAATGAGGATGCCTAAAGCAAGCTGAATACTGACCGTGACCGCCACATACATGAGGGTAACCCGAAGAGAATTCCCCAATTTATAGTCACTGAAGATACGAGCAAAGTTATTCAACCCCACAAACGTTGCCGGCCTTCCCAAGCGCACCCGGAAAAAGCTCAACCCAAAAGAGTAAATGAGAGGGAAAATGGTAAAAGCTAAAACCCAAATCATCGAAGGAAGAATAAAAGGATACTTAATCCGTCCACTTTTTAAGCCCATTGGTTTATCCCCCCTCAGGGGAGCCCATGGGCTCCCCTGAAATCGTACTGATGACCCTACTTCGCTTTATACCCGATGGATTCCTGGTACACTTTGAGCTGTTCTTCCCGCCCGTAACGGTTGGTGATATCTTCCCAGTCTCGCGCTACCCGGTCAAGTGCTTCTTTGGCCGAAGCCTGGCCGGTGTAGGCTTCAGAGAGGTGCCGATCTAAAGCTACCCAGTACTCGTTCCCACCGGGAATTCGCAGGTACGGAGCGATGTTGGGAGCGAAGAAGTTATCATAGTACGCCTTGAGGTACTCCTGCGCATCCTCGGGGTTGAATCCATTGGCGACATAGTCATCGAGACTAGCGGTTCCATAGGGAGGCAAGAAGTGGAATTTGGCCCCGGGATCAACGCCGGTCCAGCCCCTCTGCACGTTCCAGAGGCTGATTTTATTGGTGGCATGGAACGCCAGCAGGTGATAGACGGCTTCTGGATTTTTGGAGAGCGCCGAAATCACCCCATGCCAGGAACCACCGGTGGTGTTCCCCCACACATTGGGGGTTTCGAAGGTAACGAACTTCCCCTGCGACCGATCATAGACTTCAAGACTTCCAGGAAGAATTGAAGCACCCATCTTGCCTTTAATTTTGGAACGAGCTTCATCCTGCACCAAGGATCCCACATCACCCCAGGAGAAAGTGAAAATTGCTTTTCCCCTCAAGAAGTAATCCCAGGCTTCACCCAGACTCCAGGCTACCTGTGCATCCGGACCGGTTTTGGCCAACTTCAACTGGAACTCCAGCGCTTTGACGTGTCCTTCACTATTGATAAGGGGCTTCATATCTTCAGGATCAAACCAGTACACATTATGGTACTTATCCACTTCTTCTCCGGGCATGATGCAGAATGGTGCCGAGAGCGAAGCGTAGTGGTACATTCCCTGCGCACCCACCTTCAGGTGCATGACAATACCGGAATCCGGTTCCCCATCGTTATTCCAGTCCCAACCATTGAAGAACTCAGAAATATCATAGAGTTCATTCCAAGTTTTGGGTGGTACATTGTATTCATAGCCATACTTTTCCTTGAATTTTGCCCGGTAATCGGGATTGTTAAGGATATCCTTGCGGTAGTACAGCACCTGACCATCACTATCATTCAGCGGCCCGTACCAGGTATCACCCCAGGTATAGAGGGTTCGGATGGACGGTGGTAACGATTCAGGGTCCCATTTCGGAAAGCGAGGATCCTTCATATACTGATCAATGGGGACAATGTACTCGCCCGTGACCAGCTCGCCCATCCAGTCGGAACCGATCATGAATCCATCATATTGACCGGTCCCGGTCAGAAGGTCAGTCATCACTTTCGGATAATGCTCAGCATATGGAATCTCCACAATGTTCAGTTTCGCTCCAGTCAATTTCTCCCAAACATCCCGCCATTCATAGAGCGGACCCGAGATACCGCCCTTGGGACCACCCTGATTCACGGTGATGGTGATGGTTACCCCTTCAAACGGTTTTTCGCCAGAGGTAATAATGGTACCCAGTTCCTCATCCGTAAAGGTAATTGACTCTCCACCCGCGTTGGTGAGCGTCATTTCGGCATACACCACTGATAAACAGAACACCATCAGCACGGAAAGACCAACAAATAGAAGTTTCTTCACGAATCACTCCTCCTTTCCATGAGTTTTTGGCGATATTCTTTTTCCTCAAACCGCCTTCACTCGTTTCATTTCACCCCCTTTCCCCTTCTTTTTCGAGTACAGCTCTGGCTGTTTCGGCATCGGTAACCAGAATGTTGATGTATCTTCCCTGGAGCACTGCCCGAAGGATGTGCTTTTTTTCTATCGAACCAATCACCCCAAGAACACAGGGAACCTTCTTTAACCCCGAAAGAGAAATGCTCATCACCCGACGGTCAAAAACCGGATCGCTGAGTGCTCCATTCCTCTCTAAAAAGTGGCACAGGAGATCTCCGACTACTTCTCTTTTGGCCAGAATCCTTGCCGAAGCTGGGTCACTGAAGAAAAACTGGGGCACCGGTACGTTTCCCAGGCGAGGATCACCTGCTCCCACGATGGCCACGTCCAGTTTTTCCCAGAACTCCATGACCCTCCGTACACTCTGGTCCCAGGATAGGGCTCGAGCAATTTCTTCGCTATCCACCAGGACTGGAGTGTAAAAAGGCACAAACTGTCCTCCCACTTTTTTGGCAAACTGATAGGCAATCTCGTTGACCTGAAAATCGAACCCTGTCTGACCAGTCGCTCCCACCAGAGACACCACCATTAATGGCACTTCACGGCAAAATGCCCGCAGGGTTTCATATACCGTTCGCCCCCAACCAACGCCAACCACATCATCCTTCTGAAGAACCGATTCCAGATAT
>JBDIWM010000033.1:769-22431 GCA_039638595.1 Atribacterota bacterium | reverse complement strand
AGCACCGTTTTTCCCAATTGGGCACATACTTCCCCCACCCGGTCGGTTTCGCCCTTGCCAAAAAAGACTCTGGTGGGATTGTGGTATTCAAAGTTCTTCATAGATGAAAACCCCCTTTGAGGATATTGTAACACAGGAGTATCTATGCTAAAGGAGGCGATGTGATGTGTCCTTTTCTTTGGGGATATTTTTCGGCGAAGAAGCCCGGTTCCCTGAGGGAATACGGCTTGGGAGCGGGTGGTGGGTGTACGCCGTCGCGGTTGGCTTCGGTGGTTTTTTGTCTTGTAGTCTTATTGGGGAAAAGCGGGTGGGATGGTGGCTACCGAGATGGGAGCCGAAATCTGCATAAATTTTTCCTTCCCCCCTTGCAAAATATCCGAAGAGCATATACAATACCTATTGCTCTTCTGGAGCATGAACCTTGAAAAGTGAATATAAGATTTGGGGAAGCAAGATCAAAAAGAGTTTTTTCATCACCGGTTTGCGGTCAAGAAAGAAAGGGCATACGGTGGATGCCTTGGCGCCAGGAGGCGATGAAGGGCGTGGCTAACTGCGATAAGCTCCGGGTAGCTGTAAGCAAGCGTCGATCCGGAGATTCCCGAATGGGGCAACCCCCTGGAGTAAACCTCCAGGATCCCTCATACGAGGGAGGCAAACCAGGGGAACTGAAACATCTCAGTACCCTGAGGAAGAGAAAACAACCGTGATTCCCTGAGTAGTGGTGAGCGAAAGGGGAAAAGCCCAAACGTAGTGTGTGTCAAGCTCCTGGGTGTTGCACACTGCGGGTTGTGGGACGGAGAAGGGCCAAACCAGGATGCGGCCAGAGAGTGACAAAACCGGGTCTTAGTTGAAAAGGTCTGGAAAGCCTTGCCAGAGAGGGTGAAAGCCCCGTAGGCGAAAAGACCCTGGTCTCTCGGTTCTTCGTTCCCAAGTACCACGGTCCACGTGGAATTCTGTGGGAATCTGGGAGGACCACCTCCTAAGGCTAAATACTCCCTGGCGACCGATAGTGTACCAGTACCGTGAGGGAAAGGTGAAAAGCACCCCGGGAGGGGAGTGAAAGAGAACCTGAAACCGTATGTCTACAATACGTGGAAGGACCATGGTGTGGACGTAGTCCATACCGGTTCGACTGCGTGCCTTTTGGAGAATGAGCCGGCGAGTTACGGAGGCTGGCAAGGTTAAGCACCTCAGGTGCGGAGCCGGAGGGAAACCGAGTCCGAATAGGGCGTTGAGTCAGTCTTCGTAGACCCGAAGCCAAGTGATCTACCCATGGCCAGGGTGAAGTGGGGATAACACCTCATGGAGGCCCGAACCGTTGTAGGTTAAAAACTGCTCGGATGAGCTGTGGGTAGGGGTGAAAGGCCAATCAAACTTGGAGATAGCTGGTTCTCCCCGAAATAGCTTTAGGGCTAGCCTCCGGAGTTGAGAAGAGGGGGTAGAGCACTGAATGGGCTAGGGGGCTTACCCGCCTACCAAACCCAATCAAACTCCGAATACCTCTTTTTGTATCCGGGGAGTCAGACTACGGGGGATAAGCTCCGTGGTCAAAAGGGGAACAGCCCAGACCACCAGCTAAGGTCCCTAAGAGCAGGCTAAGTGGTAAAGGTGGTGGTACTGCTGCAACAGCCAGGAGGTTGGCTTAGAAGCAGCCATCCTTTAAAAAGTGCGTAATAGCTTACTGGTCTAGTGGTGCTGCGCCGAAAAATTCTCGGGGCTCAAGCCTGTCACCGAAGCTGTGGAATGAGTGGAAAACCACTCATTGGTAGGGGAGCGTTGGGTAGGCCGTCGAAGCGAGACCGTGAGGACTCGTGGAGGTATCCCAAGTGAGAATGCCGGCATGAGTAGCGATAAAGAGGGTGAGAATCCCTCTCGCCGTAAACCTAAGGTTTCCTGAGGAAGGCTCGTCCTCTCAGGGTTAGTCGGATCCTAAGCCGAGGCCGAAAGGCGTAGGCGATGGGCAGCCGGTTGATATTCCGGCACTACCTCCGACCGTTTGAGGATGGGGTGACGCAGAAAGGTAGGCCAGCAGCCTGGAGGAATAGGCTGTCTAAACCCGTAGGTGGAGGGAGGAGGCAAATCCCCTCCCTCGATAACACCGAGAGGTGATGGGGAGCCCCTACGGGGGCGAACTGGTTGATCCTCCGCTGCCGAGAAAAGCCCCTAACGAGGCCAGGAGGTATCCGTACCGCAAACCGACACAGGTAGGTGGGATGAATATTCTAAGGCGCGCGAGTGATCCCCCGTTAAGGAACTCGGCAATCTAACCCCGTAACTTCGGGAGAAGGGGTGCCCCGGTAGGGTGCGTGGACTCGCTCCATAAGCCCCAGGGGGTCGCAGAGAAGTGGCTCTGGCGACTGTTTATTAAAAACACAGGGCTCTGCTAAGCCGTAAGGCGACGTATAGGGCCTGACGCCTGCCCAGTGCTGGAAGGTTAAGGGGAGGAGTCACCTCGGACTTGATCCGGGGGAAGCTCCAAACTGAAGCCCCAGTAAACGGCGGCCGTAACTATAACGGTCCTAAGGTAGCGAAATTCCTTGTCGGGTAAGTTCCGACCCGCATGAATGGCGTAACGACTGGAGCGCTGTCTCAACGGGGAGCTCGGCGAAGTTTCAATGCAAGTGCAGATGCTTGCTACCCGCGACTAGACGGAAAGACCCCGTGAACCTTTACTGTACCCTGACATTGGATCCGGGTGTGCCTTGTGCAGGATAGGTGGGAGGCGGAGAAGGAGGGGCGCTAGCTCCTCTGGAGCCATCCTTGAGATACCACCCTTGGTAGATCCAGATTCTAACCTGAAGGAGTGAATCCTCCTTAGGAACAGTGTCAGGCGGGCAGTTTGACTGGGGCGGTCGCCTCCTAAAAGGTAACGGAGGCGCCCTAAGGTTCCCTCAGCACGTTTGGAAATCGTGCGGTGAGTGTAAGGGCAGAAGGGAGCTTGACTGCGAGAGGGACGCCTCGAGCAGAGACGAAAGTCGGGCCTAGTGATCCGGTGGTTCCGTGTGGAAGGGCCATCGCTCAACGGATAAAAGGTACTCCGGGGATAACAGGCTGGTCTCCTCCAAGAGTCCACATCGACGAGGAGGATCGGCACCTCGATGTCGGCTCGTCGCATCCTGGGGCTGGAGTAGGTCCCAAGGGTTGGGCTGTTCGCCCATTAAAGCGGTACGCGAGCTGGGTTTAGAACGTCGTGAGACAGTTCGGTCCCTATCTGTCGCGGGCGGAGGATACTTGAGGGGAGCTGTCCCTAGTACGAGAGGACCGGGATGGACGGACCTCCAGTGTTCCAGTTGTCCTGCCAGGGGCATCGCTGGGTAGCTGTGTCCGGAAGGGATAAGCGCTGAAAGCATCTAAGCGCGAAGCCCACCCCAAGATGAGGTATCCCACTTCGTAAGAAGGTAAGACCCCGGGAAGATGACCCGGTTGATAGGCCCCAGGTGGAAGGGTGGTAACACCTTGAGCCCAGGGGTACTAATCGGTCGAGGGCTTGACCGCAAAACTCCTTCTTGCTTCCCCAAGTAGATTTCCCGGTGGCCATGGCGGAGGGGAAACGCCCGTTCCCATTCCGAACACGGAAGTGGGCACCCCAAAAAGTCGTCTGACTTTTTGGGGACCCCGAGCTAAGCCCTCCAGCGCCGATGATACTGCCCGGGCAGCTGGGCGGGAAAGTAGGACGCTGCCGGGATACAGAGGTCAAAAAAGCTGGAGAACAATCTCCAGCTTTTTTGTGTTTTTGAGGGAAAAATGAGTGAAGGAGCCTTTCCTGGTATAGGCAGGATTTCCATTGTTCACCACTTTTGTGTTATGTGTTTCTTTTTCGATGCATTCTGCGTCCGATTTGGTATGGTGCGATGCATATTGTTGAGGAGTTTCCAAAAGCACTTTTCGTTTTTCATTGTCTTCAATGGTACAGACCTTACCACAGGTGACAAGGTTTTTATGCCCTAAATGCAGAATGGAGCTTCAGATTTCTAATGGGTAGAGTAAATAATGGTTCATGTTGTAATTGACTGCTATGTTGTAGGGGAGTTCGTCATCGAACAGGGAAGTTACTCCATATTCTCCGTGGAAGAAAAATTTCACATGCTTTTTCGTTGAGAATTTGCCTATCTTCCCGTCTCATTTCCGCCAAAACCGGAACTATCTCCTTTATCTTGCAGTAATGTATGCTATAAGCCATGTCCACTTCTAGATAGACAAGGGAGGGGTCGAAATGGAAAGAAAAAGGGTATTCCTATGCCTGGCTGTGCTCTTTATCAGTTTCACAGGTTGTGTTTCTCTGGCCCAACCTCGTCCTCTTTATACCGATTTTGCCCTGAGCCTGTTTACCCAGCTATATGAAGGTAACGAAGATAATATTCTTCTTTCTCCTTGGAGCGTAGCTCTTGCCCTTAGTATGACAGTCAATGGTGCACGTGGAACCACCCAGATATCGATACTCAAAGCGCTTGGTTACCCTGATCCTTCTGTAACGGCTTTGAATGAGGAAAACCAGAGATTGGTCAAGGTGCTCCAGGAGCTATCCAGAGAAGACCCCGGGGTAAAAATTAAAATGGCCCATACCATTTTCGTCAGAGAAGGTATATCACTTCGAGAGCAGTTTTTGCATACCGTTTTGGGTTTTTATGAAGCGTATCCTGAATCCCTTGACTTTGGTAACCCTTTAGCTGTTGAGACCATCAATAGGTGGGTCAGAGAGAAAACCGAGGGGAAAATCGATGGAGTCCTGGAACGCCTTGATCCAGATTCCATTCTGATTTTGCTCAACGCCGTCTTTTTTCAGGGGGCCTGGAGCATTCCCTTTGATATCGAGGATACGCAACTTGTTCCTTTCCATTTCCCTGGAGGTGTAACCCGAGAACACCCGATTATGTTTCAGTCAGGGTGGTACCGATACCTGGCCACGGATGATTTTCAGGCGGTGGGTCTTCCTTATGGTGAAAAGGGAAGGCTCAAGATGTACCTTTTTCTACCCCATCCCGAAATGCCCCTTTCTTCCTTGCTTGCTCAGTTGACTCCGGAGAACTGGCAAAACTGGATGCGAGGGTTTGAGCGCAGAAAGGGTCGCATTGGAATTCCCCGTTTTACTCTTTCTTACGGAACGGTTGACCTCAAAAGGGCTTTATCGAAAATGGGTATGGAAGTCGCCTTTTCTCCTCAGGCCGATTTTGGTAACCTTACCGATGAACCGGCTTTCATTAAAAACGTTTTCCATCGAAGCTTGCTTGAAGTGAGCGAAAAAGGTACTGAGGCATCGGCCGCAACCGCAGTGGTGGTCGCTAAGGGGCTTTCCCAGGAATCAGAAGAAGCATTTGAAATGGTCATCGATCGACCTTTCTTTCTGGCCGTTGTGGAGGAGGACAGCGGTCTCATCCTCTTTATGGGAATGGTGTTTTCGCCGGAGGGATGAAGGGCATGGTATAATGGAAGTGGTGGTCGATGGTGTTTGAAGAAACTTTGAAGCGGCTTCGAATGTTTTCATCGCTTCATACCCAGTACGTCGAGCACATGTTGTCTTCAATGGTTGGATGTTATAAAATAAGGAAGAGCTTCTGTTTCTGACCTTTTAGTTTCTACGCTCGAGGTCAGAATCGGAAGAACTCGGATCTTGGCCTTCTTTTGATTCTCAAAAGCGCACCAGGCTTACGGAAAAGACTGGAAGACTTTGAGGACGCTATTGAGGACAGAGTTCCTTTACCAAAAACTGTATGAGGAAGGTATTTTCTGTGACGCTTTTCGTACATCCTCTCCCGGGACGAAACGTTTACATTTCGGCCAATTTATTTTGACCTTTGCGAAGAGGACATCGTGGTTTTTGACTTCGAAAAATCTCTTTCCTGGGTTGATTACCTCGATTCGAGCGTTCCTTCAGAAATATCGGGTCCAGAAATTTCCCTGGAGTAACTTCTGGGGGTGGGAGACTGATACATTTTTGGGGATGCAATTATGAACCCCGATGCTTTGACCAGAGTGTATCTTCTGTTGCGATGAGGGTGTGTGCTCCGATTTGGTGCGAGCGGTTCAGGAAATGGTGGAACTCCTTTTGGCAGGAGCATGCCATTGGTGTTGAGATTCGCTTGAACAATTTCGAGGTGTTCTTCCTCCTCTAGAAAAACACCTCGAAGAGGTGAAACGCATTTTAAAACGTTTGTGTAAAGAACGTGAGCTCGGTGTTTATGGGGCGAAAGAGTCTAT
The DNA here is from genome assembly GCA_039638595.1 of Atribacterota bacterium. Taxonomy (NCBI): domain Bacteria; kingdom Pseudomonadati; phylum Atribacterota; class Atribacteria; order Atribacterales; family Candidatus Caldatribacteriaceae; genus Candidatus Profundicultor; species Candidatus Profundicultor thermophilus. The sequence goes on along the minus strand of JBDIWM010000033.1, from coordinate 16,236 downwards.
TCCCACCGAGGAATATAGCCTTGAAGATGCACGACAAGCTGTCGAGGAAGCCCATTTCATTCTTACGGTGGTTAAAAAACCTTAGAGAAGAAGGGGGAATGATATTTCCCCCGTACTTTTTGGTTAAGGCATGGTCGACAATCACTCCATGAGTTTTTCAGCGAAAAAGGGGAGTTCGGGGTTTTTTCGGTACCCCTCTTTGAGGTACTCCCGGTTATATGGAATGCGGCGGAAATCGACTTTGAGAGTTTCCTCTATGGTTATAATTGCTAAGCAAGCCCTCCAGTCACCATCTTTGGAAAGTCCTACGCTACCATCATTGACTACGGTGAAATAGTCAATGTTCCGAGAAAAAGGAATGTGAGTATGACCACACAGAAGGACGTTGGACTTTTCATTGCTCATAATGTGTCGGAAACTTTCGTCGGTTCGTTCTGGGAAAAGGTATTCGTTAATTCGCCGGGGACTTCCGTGAACGAAAAGGAAACGGAAAGGTCCCACTTCTAGCTCGTATCGAGGAAGGAGATTCTGCAGAAAAGCCTTATTTTCTGGGGTTACCCTTGCTTTGGTCCATGAGAGCGAAATATGCCCCCGGGCTCTCTCTTCCTCGCTCCGATAGGCACAGCCGCAGTCGTCCAGGTCAAAACCCACTCCCTGGTCATAATTCCCCATAATGGTGGGGATACCAAGGGATTGAATTCGTTCCACCACTTCGTTTGGAAAGGGGTTATACCCCACAAGATCTCCCAAACAAACCGTATGCGCGACGTCCATGCTCTGGATTTCGGAAAGTACCGCCTCCAGAGCGGTGATATTCCCATGAATATCGGAAAAAACGGCAATTTTCATGGTTCCAGGTCCTCCTCTCGTTCTTTATAGGAGAAACCGTTGAGTTCGACTGGTATTCCAGACTTATTTTGGTGTTCGCAAAAAAGTGTGATACAATAGGTGGACAAAAGTCTCGTGTAAGGAGAGTTGAGAGTATGTCTGGACATTCCAAATGGGCGCAGATCAAGCATAAGAAGGCAAAGACGGATCTCGCTCGGGGTAAAGCCTTTTCCAAGCTGATTCGTCTCATTACTGTGGCCGCTCGACAGGGAGGCGGCAACATTGAAAACAACGCTAGACTCCGGCTGGCTGTGCAGAAAGCCCGAGAAATGAACATGCCCCAGGAAAACATTGAAAAGGCGATCAAAAAGGGAACTGGAGAGCTGGAAGGTGTTGCCTACGAAGAGGTGACTTATGAAGGATACGGTCCTGGGGGTGTAGCGATCATGGTGGAGGTTACCACCGATAACCGGAACCGGACAACAGCAGAAATTCGCCACCTCTTTAACCGTTATGGAGGGAGTTTAGGGGAAAGTGGCTGTGTTTCTTGGGTATTTGAGCGTCAGGGGTTAATTAGCTTTGAAAAGGATAAGGTGGATGAAGAAACATTAATGATGGTAGCCATTGATTCTGGAGCACAAGATATCCGTACCACCGATACTACCGTCGACGTCATCACCGCACCGGAAGATTTTGAACAGGTGAAGAAGGTCCTGGATGAAAAAGGATTCCAGTATGTGGTGGCCCAGGTGACTATGGTACCCAAGAATACGGTGAGTGTAGAAGGAAAACACGCTCAGCAGGTTTTGGACCTCATTGAAGCGCTGGAAGAGCATGATGATGTTCAGGAAGTGTATGCCAACTTTGATATTGCCGATGAACTTCTGGAGTCGTTGAAAAGCTAGTGCATGACAAAACACCCGTTGCGGATACTTGGTGTTGACCCGGGAGTAGCCCTTACCGGCTTTGGGATTGTGGGTTGGGAAGAGGGTGAAAGGGTTACAGCTATCCATTATGGGTTTATTGAAACCCCGTTACGGAAAAAGGTTCCTGAGCGATTGGTGCAAATCTTTCAGGAGTTCAATACCCTGATTGGAACGTATCGGCCGGAAGAGGTAGCGGTGGAGGAGCTGTTTTTTAACAAGAACTCCAAAACCGCTATTTCTGTTGGTGAGGCTCGGGGAGTGGTGCTTCTCTGTGCCGCGCTGCATGGAATCCCAGTGTACGAGTATACCCCCTTGCAGGTGAAGCAGGCAATTGTTGGCTACGGTCGGGCAACCAAAAGCCAGGTGATTTACATGGTTCAACAGCTTCTCCAAATTACCGAAGAGATTAATCCGGACGACATCGCCGATGCGCTGGCGGTCGCTCTGTGTCATGCATTTCGGCTCAGGATGAGGTAGGAATATGCTTGATTCGATTCGCGGCCGGGTGGTGGAGGTTCAGGAAGGCGAATGTGTGGTGGAAGTCATGGGTATGGGCTTCAGATTACGGCTTACGCCTTTTGCGAATCTCCAGAAAGGCGTAGAGGCATCATTTCTTTTGCGTTCTTTCATGCGTGAAAGCGGAGAATTCGTCGTGTATGGTTTCAGCGAGGAAAAGGAGCGGATTCTTTTTGACCGATTGCGGGAAGTGAAGGGTATTAACCATCGCACGGCTTTTAAAATTCTTTCTCGAATACGGTGGGAAGAACTGGTCAAAATGGTTTTGGAAGAGAACCTGATGCTTCTTGAGTCCAGAGGCGGTCTGGGAGTCAAGACAGCCAAAAGGTTGATTTTAGAGCTTAAACCGACGCTTTTGAAGTGTGGTTTTCAAATGCTTCCTCCTTTTCCCGAAGTTTTTGAGGAAACCAAGGAAGTCCTGCTTCGCTTAGGGTATAATAAGAAAGAGGTAGAAACCGTGGTCAGCTGCCTATGGGATGAATTGCGGGGAGAAAAAGTGGATGTGGAAATCCTGATTCGGAAAGCACTGGGTAAATTGGGTGGTCAAGATTGAAAGAGAAATCGGTACCTCCTTTCTTTTTGCGGAGCGAAGAAGACTTTTCGCTCCGTCCCAGGAAGCTCCAGGATTTTATCGGTCAGAAAGAGGTTGTGGCACATCTTGAGGTGTATATTCAGGCTTCTTTAGCCCGGAAAGAACCGCTGGACCACGTGCTCTTTTATGGTCCTCCGGGCTTGGGGAAAACCACGTTAGCCCATGTTATTGCTTTGGAAATGCACAGCACCATTCGCTGTCTTTCTGGTCCGGCGATTACCAGAAGTGGAGACCTGGCAGCGCTTTTGACGGCTCTTTCACCTCATGACGTGGTCTTCATTGACGAAATCCATCGTTTACCCCGCCAGTGTGAAGAGATCCTCTATAGTGCCATGGAAGACTATACCGTGCACTTCATGATTGGCAAGGGTCCAGGAGCACGAAGTGTGGCCTTGAAGCTTCCTCCTTTTACCTTAGTGGGAGCGACCACCCGGGTGAGCCTTTTGAGCGCGCCGCTGCGGAATCGTTTCGGTATCGTGGAAAAGCTTGATTTTTATGAGCCAGAAGACTTGATGGCTATTGTTAAGAGGACCGCTCAGGTATTAGGGATTGGTATTCGTGACGATGCCGCACTGGTCATTGCTTCATCTTCCCGGGGGACGCCCCGAGTGGCAAACCGTCTCTTGCGACGTATTCGGGACTTTGCCGAGGTTTCGGGGAAAGAGGTGATTGACCGGGAGATTGTGACCGAAGCTTTCCAGTCACTGGGGCTCGATGCTTGGGGGTTGAGTATGGCGGACCGCCAATTCCTGAAGGTTCTGGCCCAGCATTACCGTGGGGGACCAGTGGGAATTGAGAGCGTGGCGATGGTTCTCGCCGAGGATGTAGCCACGCTTGAGGAGGTCTATGAACCGTACCTGCTTAAAATTGGTTTTATTGCTCGGACCAAAAGGGGAAGAGTGCTCACGCCTTCTGGGTATGAGTACCTAAAAAAGGTGATAGAGGAATGAAGAACGCAGTGCTCCTTCATACCTGCTGTGCTCCCTGCAGCATCTATGTGAGTGATTTTTTTGAGAAAGAAGGCTTTGCAGTGGTACACATGTTCTATAATCCCAACATTCACCCTTTTGAGGAGTACAGGAAGCGGTGGGAGACCCTCAACGATCTTGTTTGTCGAACCGGTCGCAGGCTGGTTGCTCCATTTCCATATAATCCGCTGGAATATTTCTCGGTGATCCAGGATGAAGAAAAAAGGTGTCCGCAATGTTATCAATTGCGGTTGGCAAAGGTTGCGCGGTGGGGAAAAGAACACGGTTTTTCCTTTTTCAGCACCACCTTGACCATAAGTCCTTACCAGGATATAGCGTGCATCCAGCGTATTGGAGAAAAGGTAGGGAGCGAACTTGGCATTTCCTTTGTGGGTATCGATTTCCGAAGTGGTTTTGAGGAGAGCATGCAAAAGGCTAAGAGTTTGAGTCTGTATCGTCAGAAGTACTGTGGGTGTATTTTCAGTCGGTGGGAAGGAGTGAAAAGGCGGGTATGGAAATCTCTTACTGGGCAAAGTTTTTCTTGACCTTGGGAGTGGTATTTGTTGTAGTGGGTCTTGTCCTTCTGGTTCTGCCCCGCATTCCGGGTTTAGGGAGACTGGGGCATTTGCCGGGAGACATTGTCTATCGGAAAGGGAACTTTGTCTTTTATTTCCCACTGGCGACTTCCATTCTTGTGAGCCTTCTCTTAACCCTGATTCTGACGTTGCTTTTGCGACGCTAAGGGGGCGTTCCGATGCAGAAAATATGGTATGGTGTTACCCTGACCGTTGTTCTTGTAGTCATTTTCGGTGGAATGACTTGTGCCTGGGTCAAGGATTTAGAAGTCACGGTAGCCATTTATCGGGGTAAGGAAGAGGTGCGTTTCTCCTCGGTTTCGGGGATGTTGGTTACCTTCGAGCACCGGACATTTACCGTGCCAGCGGGAATGTCAGTGCACTTCTCCTTCCGAGAGGGGAAAGTTTTCTGGAAGGAAAAGAGTCTTTTCGCTTGGCGTTTTATCTTGGCTTCTTTGGGTCGTGAACCGATTTTGTGGGGGAAACGTCCGTACCGGGGGAAAATGATTGTGGAAGCCAGAAGCGGACTCTTATCCATTCTCAATACCCTTTCGGTTGAAGATTACATCAAGGGAACCATCAAGCTTGAGGCCAGTCCTTCCTGGCCGGAAGAAGCTCTTAAGGCCCAGATTATCGTGGCTCGCACCTATGCATTCAAAAATTTGGGGAGACACAGGGAGGACGGTTTCGATTTCTGTGCCACCGAACACTGCCAGCGTTACGGGGGGATCAACGCTGAAGACCCTCGGACCAATGCCTTGGTGGAAGCCACTCGTGGTATGGTATTGACTTATGAGGGAAAAATTGCTTCTGTAGTCTATCACTCCGAAAGTGGTGGGTATACCGATAGTGCGTTCAATGTGTGGGGAAGGGAAGTCCCATATCTTATGGCGGTGCCTTCCCCCTGGGAAAAGGATGCTCCGCATGCCCTCTGGACGGTATGTCTGAGTAAAGTGGAAATTGAAGCGGCTCTTCGCCAAGCTGGCTATTTATCGGGAAGCCTAAAGGGTATTCAGTTTGTTCCTTCCGAGCATGGAAGAATGAAAGAGGTGGTTCTCTTTTCTCAGAATGGGCGGTGGGTGATCCCGGCATCCAAATTCCGGGAAGCGATTGGGGTGCAAATCCTTCCGAGTACCTATTTCACGGTGCGTGAAGAGAGGATAAAAGGGAAGCCGGATAGAACTCTACGAGAACAAAAAGAAGTTCCCAAATCCCATTCTGTGGGGGTATCCCGTTCTCGGGAACTTCTTGAAAAGGACGATTGGACCCTTGAGGATATCATCGCCTTTTTAGAACTGCGAGAGAAAGAGCGAGAAGCAATGAAGAAAAAGAGAGAAAGCCTGGGTACCGAAACTACCGGTACGGTAGTTTCGGTACCACCGCTATTGGAGGAAGAAGTTGGAGCACAATTTATTTTTGAAGGTCGTGGTTGGGGACATGGGGTTGGTCTTTCCCAATGGGGTGCGGTAGGTATGGCGCAGGAAGGGTACGATTTTCGGGCCATTCTTTCGCATTATTTTCCCGGCTGTGAGTTGAGGCGTGCTGTATTGAAATGATCGAAACAAGCCTCTTTGATTTTTTTCTCCCTCCGGAACTCATTGCCCAAAGACCGGTTACTCCCCGGGATGCCTGTCGCATGATGGTCCTCAACCGAAGGGAAAAAACCTGGGAACACCGTCAGTTCTTCGAAATTGAGGCATACCTTTCTTCCGGGGATGCGTTGGTTGTGAATGAATCGAAGGTGGTGAAGGCTCGCTTCTTTGTCCAGAAAGCGACCGGGGGAAAGGTAGAGATTCTCTTTGTGCGGTTCTATGGAAGATGGTGGGAGTGTCTGCTTTATCCCTCTTCCCGGGTGCGGGTTGGACAAGAACTCTGCCTTTTGACTCATCCTGAATACCGTTGGATAGTCCGAGAGCGGCTCAGGGAGACATGGTTGTTAGAACCCCTTTTTGAGAGTGGTGAGGCGTTTTTCGACCGGTTTGGGGAGGTTCCTCTACCACCCTATGTGAAGGAAAGGGGGATTGATCCTGAAGCTTATCAGACTGTTTACGCTCGGGAATGGGGATCGGTGGCTGCGCCCACGGCGGGGCTTCATTTTACTCCAGAGCTTTTGGAAAAACTCAAGAAAAAGGGAATTGCGATTGTTCCGGTTGTGCTCCATGTGGGTCTGGGGACATTTCAGCCGGTTAAGGTGGAGCAAGTTGAGGCACATACCATGCACAAGGAATGGTTTCGGATTGGCAAAGAGGAGGCAAAGCGAATCAGAGAGACCCGGGAATGTGGAAGAAAGGTGATAGCGGTAGGGACCACCGCGGTACGGGTTCTGGAAACGGTGTGGCAGAGGTTGGGAACCCTCCAGGAATACGAGGGAGAAACCGACCTCTTCATTTACCCTGGGTTCCATTTTCAGGTTGTCGATGCCCTCATCACCAATTTTCACCTGCCTCGTTCCACGCTCTTTATGCTGGTGTGTGCTTTTGGAGGAACGGATTTTGTGAAGTGTGCCTATGAGGAAGCAATACAAAAACGGTACCGTTTTTACAGTTTTGGAGATGCCATGTTGCTGTATTGAAGAAAGGATGATGAGGTTGAGAGAACGATTTACGGTTCTTTCGGTGGATCACCAGAGTCGGGCTCGTTTAGGGATTCTCCATACTGCTCACGGGGACGTGGAGACTCCAGTATTTATGCCAGTGGGAACGCAGGGGACGGTTAAAGCCATGGCTCCGGATCGCCTGCGAGAAATCGGAGTACAAATTTTCCTCTGTAACGCTTACCATCTCCATCTTCGGCCAGGAGAGGACCTTATTCGGGAGGCTGGGGGTCTACACCGTTTTATCTCCTGGGACCGGGCTCTTTTGACCGATAGTGGTGGATTTCAGGTGTTTAGCTTAGCAGATTTGGTGCAGATTGATGATGAAGGAGTGACGTTCCATTCCCATCTGGATGGTTCCTTGCATCGTTTAACCCCTCAGGAGGCGATTCGAATTCAAATGGTTTTGGGGGCCGATGTCATTATGATTCTAGACCAGTGTGTTGGGTTTCCGGCTTCTTCGTATGAGGAACGGATGGCGGTAGAGAGGACGCTCCGCTGGGCGAAGTGTGCGAAAGAGGCATTCCAGTCGGAACAACAGATGCTCTTTGGTATTATCCAGGGGGGAACAGACCGAAAATTACGGGAATGGAGTGCCCAGGAGACGGTAAAACTTGATTTCGATGGATATGCCATTGGAGGTTTGAGCGTGGGAGAACCCAAGCCCCTCATGTACGAAATGATTGAATGCGTTGAACCATTTTTACCCATGGGGAAACCCCGTTATCTTATGGGAGTGGGGAATCCAGTGAGTATTGTGGAAGGAGTGTGGCGTGGTGTGGACATGTTTGACTGTGTCCTGCCGACTCGTAACGCTCGCAATGCCTGTCTTTTCACTCCAAGAGGGAAGATGAATATCGACCGGCTGGAGTTTGCCCGTGATTTTGGTCCGGTGGATCCAGATTGTGGATGTTACCTCTGCCAAAATTTTTCTCGAGCCTACCTGCGGCATCTTTTTAAAGCTGGGGAGATTTTAGCAGCGGAGTTGGCCACTATACACAACCTGTATTTTATGGTAAAGTTGATGAAAAGTATTCATCATGCTTTGCGTGGAGGGTACTTTCGGGAATTCCGGGAGGAATTTCTCTCTCGATATTCGGAAAACTTTTAAATTTGAAAGGAGGACACACCAGTGAGTTTTTTCACCTCAATTGCCTGGGCTGCAAATCAGACCACACCTTCAGCACCGGCAGCAAATCCTATTGCTTCGTTTCTTCCCCTGATTTTTATCATTCTGATTTTCTACTTTTTGCTCATCGTTCCTCAGCAGCGGAAACAAAAAAGCCAGCGTGAACTCTGGGCCGGCCTCAAAAAGGGGGATAAGGTCGTTACGGTTGGTGGAATTCACGGGGTTGTTGCTCAGGTGGAAGAAGACGAAGTGCTCCTTGAAGTGGCGAAGGACGTTCGCATTCGAATTTCCAAAACCGCGGTGGCGTCGAAGAAATCCTAAGTTGTAGGAGAGGAGGCACAGTTCCTTGAGGAGGAAATTGTTACCCTGGAGGTTGTTCGTAGTTCTGGCTTTGATAGCTGTATCGCTTGTGGTCATTTATCCTTTAGGGAGTAAAATTCGTTTGGGTCTCGATTTAAAGGGTGGTTCCCATATTCTCTTAGAATGCGTGGACACTCCAGAGGCTCCGGTGGATGATGATGCGGTGCGGCGGGTGGTGGAAATCATTCGCAACCGTATTGACCAGCTGGGGGTGGCCGAATCGGTCATTGCCCGTCAGGGAGAACGGCGGGTTCTGGTGCAACTTCCAGGGATCACGGATCCTCAACGAGCGGTAGAACTCATCGGGAAAACAGCCCTTCTTGAATTTAAGGATGAAAACGGACAGACCCTACTTACCGGGGCGCATTTGAAAAGCGCGCAGATTCAGTACGACCGCCTGGGCAGACCTGCGGTGGCGATTTCTTTCGATGCCGAGGGGGCGAAACTCTTTGCTCAGGCCACCACGCTGAATGTGGGAAAACCCATCGGGATTTATCTGGATGGAAAGTTGATCTCGAACCCGGTGGTTCAAGAACCCATCCTCAAGGGAGACGCGCAAATCACCGGCCGCTTTACCCTGGAAGAAGCTCAGAATCTGGCTATTCTTCTGCGAGCGGGTGCCCTCCCGGTTAAGGTGGAAGTGATTGAAAACCGCTCGGTAGAGCCGACCCTGGGGAAAGATTCCATTGACGCTGGATTCCGGGCGGCAATCATTAGCATTATTCTGGTTTTTGTCTTCATGTTCCTTTACTATGGTGTGCTGGGAGGGTTGGCGGATCTGGCCCTTGTGTGCTATGTGCTCTTTTTCCTGGCCATTTTTGTGGGAGTGCAGGCTACGCTGACATTACCTGGTATTGCTGGGTTTGTGCTTACGGTAGGTATGGCGGTGGATGCCAATGTCATCATTTTTGAGCGGATCAAAGAAGAGTATCGTTCTGGAAAAACCTGGCGAGCTTCCATCGAAGCTGGCTTTAGCAAGGCATTCCGTACCATTTTGGATTCCAACGTGACCACCCTGATTGCCGCGGTGCTCCTCTTTTCTCTTGGTTCTGGACCAATCAAGGGTTTTGGTGTCACCCTGAGCCTGGGGATTCTCTGCAGCATGTTCACCGGGATATGGGTTACTCGAGTGTTCCTGGATCTTTTTGCTGACAAAATCAAGATAAAGGGTGTGAATTAGGGGGGTTGGCGGAATGGAATTCATTAAGGCGACGCACGTTGATTTCATGAAGGTTCGACGGATTGCCTATGTCATTTCCCTGGTGATACTCGTATGCGGGGTGACAAGCCTTGCGGTTCGGGGATTGAACTATGGGGTCGATTTTGCTGGGGGAACGCTCCTCCAATTTCGTTTTGCTCGTGCAGTTGAGCCCCAAGAGGTGCGGGTGGTTCTGGATACACTCAACCTTTCCAAAAGCATCATCCAGCGTTTTTCGGAAGATGAAGTGGTGGTCCGAACTCTGAAAATGAGCAAAGAGATGCAAGACCAGCTCCTGCAAGCTTTGCGAGAGCAATTTGGTACTGTGACGTTGACCCGGATTGAGGATGTTGGTCCGGCAGTGGGAGCAGAACTACGCCGGATGGGTATTATTGCGCTTCTTTCTGCTATTGCTGGGATTCTCATTTATGTGGCTTTTCGGTTTGAGTTGGAACCGGCGGCGACTGCAGTTTTCGCTCTGATTCATGATGGGCTGGTGGTGCTGGGAATGGTATCCATCCTGGGGAAGGAATTCACCATTCCGATATTGGCAGCCGTGCTGACCATTCTGGGGTACTCGATCAATGACTCCATTGTCATTATGGACCGGATTCGGGAAAACCTGGTTTCGCGCAAAAAGGGAGAGGGCTTTTTACAGATTGTGAACCGCAGCCTCAACGAAACCCTTTCTCGTACGGTCAATACCGCCCTCACTACCGCTTTGCCCATTATTGCTCTGCTTCTTTTTGGAGGGAAGATGCTGCAGGATTTTTCTCTGGCCATTCTCGTGGGGCTTGTGGCTGGAACCTATTCCTCGATTTTTATCGTGAGTGCCTTGTGGGTTGATTTGGAGAGACGAACTCGAATCCGGGGGTAGGTTCGGTTGCGTAAACGCTGGCAGATTCGAAAGGTCGACCGGGGGCATCTGTTCCGCTTGGCAAAGGAAGTTTCTTTGCCTACGGTGATGGCCAGAGTCCTCATGAATCGGGGTATTTTTACTCCGCACGAAGCGATGCAATTTCTGAACCCTTCCTTTACCCTTCTTGAGGGGCTCGGAGAGCTCCCCGGCCTTGACGAGGCAGTAGTGCTTCTCGATTGGGTACTCCGAGGAAATGGTCGCATCCTCATTTTTGGCGATTACGATGTGGATGGCCTTACCGGAAGTGCTCTCCTGTTCCACTTCCTCAAGTCGCTTTCGGCTCATGTTGATGTTTATATTCCCAATCGGTTCACCGAAGGATATGGGGTTACCGAAAAGGCTGCCCAACGCATCCTGAAGGACAATCCTCCGGACCTTTTGATTACGGTAGATTGTGGGATTCGAGACAGGGATGGACTCTCCCTCTTGCGCCGGAAAGGAGTTCATCTTATTCTTACTGACCACCATCTTCCTGATTTTGATACTCTTCCAGAGGTGCACGCCCTGGTTTCGAACTTTGATCTGAAAACCAGGGAACTTCTTGTACCTCTTTCTGGTGCTGGTATGGCGCTGGCTCTGGCATACCGCTATGCTGAATATCGCGGGCTGGAGGAGAATCCTTTAGAGGAGTATCTGGGATTGGCCTGTCTTGGGACTGTGGCTGATGCGGTGCCGCTTCTGGGGATCAATCGGATAATTGCCCGTTATGGTCTTAAGAAGCTGAATCGGAGCATTCCCTTTGGTATTCAGGCGTTGCTTGATGTAGCCGGGATGAAAGAACGAGAAATCGGGGTGGAAGAGATTAGCTGTGTCATTGCGCCCCGCCTTAATGCGGCTGGTCGGATGGAAGACCCAATGATTGCCATGAGGCTCCTTCTGAGTGAAAATTGGGATGAGGCGGTAACCATGTCACAGTCTTTGCAGACCCTCAATTCTCGCCGACAGAAGGAAGAGGAAAAAGTGCTCTCGGAGATCCTAGAAAGCGGTGCATACAGTGAGTTTTTGGAAGACCCGATTGTGGTTGTGAGCGGAAAAGGCTGGAATCTGGGAGTGCTGGGAATTATTGCTTCTCGCCTCTCCGGTCGTCTTGGTCGCCCAGCGATTGTCCTGAGCGAAGGGGAAAACCTGGCAGTGGGGTCGGGGCGAAGTATAGAGGGGTTTAGTCTCATTCAGGTACTGGGAGAAGCGAGTCATCTTTTGATTCGTTACGGAGGACATGAGATGGCGGTGGGTTTGAAGATTCTGCCCCAAAATATTTCTTCCTTTCGACGGTTTATAAACATCCAATTTGGAAATGAGGTAGAGAAGATGACGTCGATGCAGGGTTTGATTGTTGATGCCCTGATCGACTTAGGAGAGGTGGACCAGGGACTTTTAGAATGGTTGAGGAGACTGGAACCCTTTGGAGAACAGAACCCAAATCCACTGTTTGCTGTGCTGAATGTTTCGCTCATTAAAAGCTGGATCTGGGGGCGAAGTAACCAGCACCTACGTTTTTTGGTGAAACAGGGAAGAGAAGTGCAGGAAATGGTGGTCTTTCACGGGAAAGAAAAGGCTTTAGATTTGCATGGGAGTTCGCTGGTTGACCTTGCTTTTGAGGTGCAGTGTGACAATTACGGCAATTATCCCTATTTGAAAGTTCATGATTGGAGGATTAAAAAATAGAGGGAGGACAACAATGGACCTTGCATCCTATATCCGAAATATTCCTGATTTTCCTCGTCCTGGTATCCAGTTTAAGGACATTACCACGCTTTTAAAGGACCGGGAGGCGTTTCGGGAAACCATTGATCGTTTGGTGTACAGTTTCCGGGGTCAAGATGTTGAGCTGGTGGTAGGGATTGAGGCTCGAGGTTTTATCATTGGTGCTCCTTTAGCCTACCATCTGGGGTGTGGTTTTGTCCCGGTCCGAAAAAAGGGAAAACTTCCTGCGGCCACGCTTTCCAAGACCTACAATCTTGAATACGGTTCGGCCACCTTAGAGATTCACCGTGACGCCATCGAGAAGGGGCAACGGGTTCTCATCGTTGATGACCTCTTAGCGACGGGGGGAACCACCAAAGCGGTATGTGAGATGGTCGAAGAGCTGGGTGGAAATATTGTGGGGGTTAGTTTTGTTGTAGAGCTTGAAGCCTTAAAGGGGCGGGAGAAACTCATTCCCTATCGAGTTTATTCCTTGATTCGGCTTTAGGAGGCGTTTTGGTTGGAGAATGGAATGGGGTAGGGACCATAGAGGCCTTACTTGATAAAATCAAGGAGTATCACCCTGCCTGCAACAAAGACCTGATTCTCAAAGCCTACGAATTCGCTTTTCAGGTTCATCAGGGGCACGTTCGTCTTTCGGGCGAACCATATATCGTCCATCCCCTTTCGGTGGCTTCCATCATTGCTGATCTCAAGATGGACGAGGCCACCATTGCTGCAGCATTGCTTCACGATGTGCTTGAGGATAGCCCGGTCACTGAAAAGGAGCTGGAAGAGCAATTTGGTCCAGAAATTACCAGCTTAGTGAAGGGCGTGACCAAGCTTAACATTGACTTCGCTCCTGGCCTCTCTTCTGAAGAACGAGTGGTCGAGGATTATCGTCGCCTTTTCATGGCTGTAGCTGCTGATGTGCGGGTGATTGTCTTAAAACTCGCCGATCGACTCCACAACATGCGGACCCTTAAATATCAGTATCGGGGGAAAAAGGAGGAAATTGCTCGGGAGACGCTGGAAATCTTTGCGCCGGTCGCCCATCGGCTGGGAATCAATGCCATTCAGGTAGAGCTGGAAAACCTTAGTCTTTTTTTTCTCGATCCTGAAGCATACTGCACCATTCAGCGGGGTTTGGAAAGAGTACGGAAAGAACGAGAGGAATTCATTGAGGAGGCAAAGGCCATTTTGAGTGTTCAACTGGAAAAAGCCCACATCAAAGCCGAGATCCAGAGCCGATTTAAGCACATCTACAGCATTTACAAAAAACTCAACCGTCTGAACATCGCCTTGGAAGACCTGCATGACCTTGTCGCCATGCGAGTGATTACCGATACCAAAGAAAACTGTTACATGGTTTTGGGGATTGTTCATTCCTTGTGGAACCCAGTGGAAGGGCGTATCAAAGACTACATTGCACTTCCAAAATCCAATAAATACCAGTCTTTGCACACCACGGTCATCGGTCCCCGAGGAACGCCCATGGAGGTACAGATTCGAACCTGGGAAATGCATCAGGTGGCTGAGTATGGTATTGCCGCCCACTGGCGATATAAAGAGGGGAAATTGATGCCGGAAAGCGCTTTTGATGAACGCATTAACTGGTTGAAGCAACTTTTGGAATGGCAGCAGGACCTGGGTAGTACCAAAGAGTTTATGGAGAGCCTCAAAATCAGCCTTTTTGATGATGAAGTCTATGTTTTTACTCCCAAGGGGGATCTCAAGAAGCTGCCTAAAGGTGCCACGCCCATTGACTTTGCCTACCTCATTCATACTGAGGTGGGAAATAGCTGTGTGGGAGCCAAAGTCAATCGTCAGATGGTGCCCCTGAGCTATGAACTCAAAAGTGGAGACATCGTGGAAATCATCACTTCCCGTTCGGCTTCTGGACCCAGTATCGACTGGTTGAAACTGGCAAAAACCCCAGGAGCACGAAATAAAATTCGAGCGTTCCTGCGCAAGAAAAATCAAGATGCCAATCGGGAAAAAGGCCGGATTGCGCTGGAAAGAGAGCTGGAAAAGTATCCTCTTACACCCGAAGAGCGTAACCTCTTCTCTGCCAACCTGGACCGGTTCATGAGGGATCATCACCTAGAGGGTCTGGAAGAATTGTACATTGCTCTGGGTGAAGGGCGGTACAGCGCCCGAAAAGTGGTTAACCGGCTTATCCCATACAGTATCCGCAAAAAATGGCTTGAACGCCGCAAGAACACCCTGTCGAAGGTTCGAAAAGAAGAAGAGAGTGTGCTCGTTCAAGGAACACCGGGGATTGAGGCTCGTCTTGCTCGTTGCTGTACTCCGGTTCCCGGAGATACTATTGTGGCTTTTGTGACCCAGGGAAGGGGTATCACCGTTCATCGAACCGATTGTGTGAATGTCAAGCACTTAGCGAACGGGGAACGAATCATTGATGCAGCATGGAAACCAGACTTGACCCTCCGTTACAACGCTGGGGTGGTGGTGGAAGCGCTGGATCGCCCCCGTCTTCTTGCTGATGTTACGAACGCCGTGTCAGCCTGTCAGATTGAAATTAAGGCGGCCAAAGCCCGGACTGTCGGCAATGAAGCCCATATTTATCTTTTGCTTGAAGTTGGGAAACGGGAGGAATTGGATACCCTCTTTCGGGAAATCCATAAAGTTTCCAATGTCAAAACAGTCCGGAGAGGAGGTGCATTCTACCTGAAATGAGAGCCGTGGTGCAGCGGGTTTCTCGCGCTTCGGTACGGGTTAGTGGAAAGGTGATTGGAGCCATTGAAGAGGGAATTTTGGTCTTTCTGGGGGTAGGAAAAGGTGATGGAGAAAGAGATGTGGATTTCATGGTACGAAAGATTCCCAACCTGCGCATTTTTGAGGATGAAAATGGGAAGATGAACCGAAACCTGAAAGAGGTAAGGGGTAAGGTCCTCTTTATTTCTCAGTTTACCCTTTATGGAGATTGCCGCAGGGGATTGCGCCCCAGCTTTGACCAGGCGGCACCACCTGAGGAGGCGCGAAAGTGGTGTGAGAAAGTGGTGGAAGGTCTGGAAAAAGAAGGGATCAAAGTTGAGCAGGGGGAATTCGGTGCGTTTATGGAAGTGGAACTGCTCAATCAAGGTCCGGTAACCATTCTTCTTGATAGCCGGGAAGAAAGAAGGCGATGACCATTCTGGTGCAGCGATTTGTCCTGGG
>JBDIWM010000033.1:0-759 GCA_039638595.1 Atribacterota bacterium | reverse complement strand
AGCGTTTCTTACCAATACCTATCTTCTTGTGCTTGGAAAAGAGGCCATACTCATCGATCCGGCGGTTCCTTCTCAGGAAATATGCGATACAATCAAGCGGGAAGGACTGTATCTGCGGTATATTGTGAATACCCATGGTCATATTGACCATATTGGGGGGAATACGTTTTTCAAGGAGTGTTTCCCCGAAGCCCGGCTTCTTGTACATGAACGAGATTCTCTCTATCTTCAGAACCCCTCCCTCAATCTTTCGGTGGAATTGGGAAAATCTTTTGTTTCTCCCTCTCCGGACTTTTTGATTCGTGGCCTTGAGCGGTATTCGATGGCGATTTTTGGAGAAGAGGTGGTTTTCGTTGCGACTCCTGGACATACGCCGGGGAGTATGAGCCTTTTTTTGCCGAAGCGGCAATGGCTTTTTAGTGGTGACACTCTTTTTGCCGGATCCGTGGGCCGGATGGATCTACCCGGGGGGTCGTTCCGCGACCTTGTGGCTTCTCTGATGCTAATTTTTGAACAGTTTTCCGATGAAACCCTGGTGTACCCGGGGCATGGTCCAGAAACGACGATTGGAAGAGAAAAGAAGGAGAATTTCTATTACCTCGAGTACGTGGAAGAAAAACCTTGAAGGAGAAACTCCTTCAAGGTTTTTCTTTTATAATTCTTCGATGTAACGGCGGTACTCCTGCACCAATTCTTCAGCTCGCAGGCGGTCTTTCGATTCGGCAAAGAGACGCACCAGGGGTTCTGTTCCCGAGGGAC
>JBDIWM010000032.1 GCA_039638595.1 Atribacterota bacterium | reverse complement strand
AGGTCCCGGCAACCGCTTCGGGAGAGTTAGCGTAGGGGGTGGTGACGTATTGGACAAACTTGTTACTGTAATCACCCACGTACTGCCCCTGGTTAAGTCCTTCAGCAATGGCCTTGTTGAGCTTATCCTGGACATCCCTCAGCGTGTCGGTGGCAAAGAAGGTGACCGTGGTGCTTCGGCCATTCCCCTGGTAGATGGTGATGGTTTGCGGATACTCCACAAGGAAGTTCCCACTGGCATCGGTGAAGCGGTCCACCTCCGCTAAAGTCGCATCGATATCCGCCGGTGCCAGACCTCCTACCCGAGCGATATCAAAGGATGCCGCGGTTGAATCGCTCGTCGGTATTCCAAACTGGAAGTTGAGCTGTCCTACGTAAAGCTGGCCGTTACTTGAGTTCATGTATGTCGTCCAGACACTCCGCGTGTTGTTGTCCAAAACATTGTTATCAAAGACATAGGTAATGTTTTGACCGGCTCCTACCCCACTGGTGTTGGAAAGCGTCAGCTGATCATCACCTGGTACCGCCGTTCCACTGATTCGAAAGAGAATCTTATCACCCACCCGGAAGTTATTGGCACTTTGAAAGACAATTTGCTGGAAATCAAAATAGGTTGTGTTGGCGTTGAAATCAGCCGAAACGTTTGTTGAACCATCGGCAGTGACGGTAACAGTATTACCAGTTACCTGACCAATATTACCATTTTGCGTGACGTAGTATTCAGTTATGTCAAAGGATACCTGAGTCCCGGAAATGAGGTTGACTTCGAGAAGGAGATAACCACTAGCTGTCGTAGCATTCGTCACCGTGGTTGAGCCACCGACAATCAGTGAAGTTGCCCCTGCCTGGCTATAGGTCGTGGTGGTGTATGAAGCGTTGACTGTAGCGCTGATACTTGCTGCCACTGCCACAGTGTACGATCCAACCGGTAACGTATACCCTGCAGTGGTGTTCCGGGTGATATTCTGGATTCCAGAGTTCGTGGTGTCAATCTCGAGGTTGGTGATTTCAAGTCCCTGGGCCTTGAAGATGTCGGTCTTCAAAATCTGAGCTTTACCAGGGGTGGCCTCGATCTGGAGTTCGTAGTTTCCAAAATTCGTGACCGGTCCTTTGGCGATAACCTGGGTGGTGGCTTTGTCGGTAGAAGCTAAGACCGAAGCCGTCCCATCAAGGAGCTTTTTGGTGTTGAACTCAGTGGTGTTGGCAATGCGGTTAACTTCGGCTTTGAGCTGGTCGATTTCTCGCTGGATTTCCACCCGGTCGTTTAAGGTCAGGGTATCGTTGGCCGCCTGGACAGCCAGTTGCCGCATACGTTGCAAAATGGAGTGGACCTCATTCAGGGCTCCCTCTGCAGTCTGAATGAGCGAAATCCCATCCTGGGCATTGCGCACTGCCTGCGCTAAACCACTGACTTGACCACGCATCTTTTCCGAAATGGCTAACCCCGCAGCATCGTCAGCGGCGCGGTTAATCCGCAGACCCGACGACAACCGTTCAAGGGATTTGGAAAGGGCGCTATCTGTGGCCACCAGATTACGGTGGGCATTTAACGCCGTAATGTTTTGGTTAATCCGAAGACCCATTTTTTACAACCTCCTCCATAAGGTGTTTTCCTTGGCATCCGTGCCAGCTTACTCACCTACACTAAAACAACCATTACCAGCCTGCATGGTATATTTACCCCGCGCTTTTCTCCTCGATATCACCTCCTCTACCAAAATAATTGCAGAAAACCCAAAAACCTTGGAGTTTTCATCACTTTTTCAACAAATGCTTTCTTTTTCTACCTATAATTATCGGCTCCACAGAAAAAAACTTTAGAGAGTGAAGGCAAAATTTTATTCCCTTAGCGAAAGTCGGGTTCTACACTCAGGAGGATCGTTGCGCAGTGGCAACCTGAGTTTTGATACGGTAAGGTGTCGTGGCCATCGTAAAAATCAAGAGCTTTTTTCCACTCGCTTAAGCTGTATATTCGTGATAATGAACTCTACCCTTTTATATAGAGCGGGTTTTCATCTCTGCCAACGAGGTGTACCCGTATCGCACACCATCACTCAAAGTATGATTAGAACGTCTAAAATAAGCGTAACGGCAAGTGCACTCATTTCCCACAAAAGCAGGTCACACCTGGCAACGTGGACAAAAATAGGTACTGCGGGAACCGATGACTTTCCGAAAAATTGGTGTTCCACAGCGTAGGCACGGTTCCCCTGCTCTTCCATAGACCGAAAGACACTCCTGAAAGGAGCCCTTTTTGCCGTTAGCCTGGGTAAAATCCCGAACAGTGGTCCCCTGACAGTGAATGGCTTCCTCAAGGACCTCAGGAAGAGCGAGAAATAGGCTCTGTTTCTCAACGTCAGTGAGAGTCAGCAGTGCCCTCTCTGGGTGAATGCCACTCCGAAAGAGAATTTCGCTGGCGTAAATATTACCGATACCGGCAATTTTGTGCTGGTCAAGGAGGAAATCCTTGACCCGTCGCTTTCCCGAAAGAAGCACCACGATACGTTCAAACGTGTAGGCTGAGGAAAAGGGGTCAACTCCAAGACGAACGAGAAAATTCTCCTTTTCCCATCGCGTCATGTACTGCACTGTACCAAACTTACGCTGGTCACAGAAGGAAAGGAATACTCCTGAAGAAAGGGAAAAAACGAGGTGCTGGTGAGGAAAAGTCATCTGAACCTCACTGAGGAGGAGTTTTCCGGTCATTCCCAGGTGAACGAACAAGGTATCGTTTGCAGGAAATTCGAAGAAAAGACATTTCCCGTGGCGGAAAACTCTTCTGATCGCCTGCCCCACAAGAGGGGGGAGGGCAAAACGTTCCCCAATGTCAACGACCTTCAGAATTTTCGCCCCTTCAAGGTACGGCGCAATGGCTTGTCGAACGACTTCAACTTCAGGGAGTTCCGGCATAAAGAGTACGCAACGACCCCCAGTTTCGGTCTTTCAGCGAAAGGAGAGGCTCAGCATCAATTGGCCAGGGTATCCCAATATCGGGGTCGTTCCAGATGATACCCCCCTCATCACCAGGATAGTAATACTCGGTGACCTTATAGAGAACGTCACTATCAGCGAGGGCCAAAAACCCGTGGGCAAACCCAGGAGGAACATAGAGACTCTTCCCACTTTGAGCGGAGAGCTCTACCCCGTACCAGTTTCCAAAGGTTGGTGAACCACGCCGAATATCCACAGCCACGTCAAAAATCCGCCCCCGAACCACCCGTACAAGTTTTCCCTGGGGGTGGTTTTTTTGAAAATGGAGACCCCGAAGAACCCCTTTCCGGGAAAAAGAGTGATTATCCTGAACAAAGGTTACACCAAGACCCAGGATTTTGAAGTCCCGAAAATTGTACGTTTCCACGAAAAAACCTCGTTCATCCTCAAACACTGTGGATTCGATCAATACCAAACCTTCGATAGGTGTGGTCGCAAATCGAAATTTATCCATGGCGTGCGATGTACCACCTCACCGTGTGGCGCAGGGCGTCGGTAAAAGACCACTTGGGCTTCCATCCGAGCTCCCGCATGATTTTTTCACTGCTTAATGCGTAACGCCGGTCATGACCTGGGCGATCCGGAACAAAGGTGACAAGCCTTTTATACTCCCCAGGGTTTTTCCCCATCTCTTCAGCCAGAATCTGGCATAGAAAGTACACGAGGTCGAGGTTGCGCCATTCATTGCCCCCGCCGATATTGTAGATCTCCCCAGTACGTCCCTCTTCAAGAACTTGCAAGATGGCCTGGCAATTATCTTCCACATAGAGCCAGTCACGCACGTTTTGTCCATCACCATAAACTGGAAGCGATTTCCCCAAAATTGCCTGGGAAATCATAAGTGGAATAAGTTTTTCTGGATACTGCCGGGGACCAAAATTATTGGACGAACGGGTGATGAGAACCGGCATACCATAGGTTACCGCGTATGCCCGAACCAGTAAATCAGCACTGGCTTTCGACGCAGCATAGGGACTGTTGGGACAGAGACTCGACTCTTCGGTGAAACGCTCGGTACTTTCTAAGGGAAGTGCCCCATATACTTCGTCGGTGCTTATCTGGAGAAACCGTGCTCCTTCCATTTTTTCACTTTCCCAGAAAGTCCGGGCTACGTCCAGGAGTACCTGAGTTCCATAGACGTTGGTACGCACAAACACTTCCGGTCCTTCGATGCTGCGGTCAACATGCGATTCGGCTGCAAAATTCACCACCCACCGTGGCCGAAAAAGGGTAAAAAGGTATTCAAGTAGTTCTCGGTTGGCAAGATCACCCCGTATAAAATGGTAATGGTTGGCAACAAGGCCTTCTAGGTTACGTAAATCTCCGGCATAGGTTAACTTATCGAAGTTCACCAGCCGGTACTGGGGCCGATTGCGGCTCACGAAATGAATGAAGTTTGAACCGATAAACCCTGCTCCACCAGTGATAAGGATGGTGATACTATTCACGGAGGAATTCCTTCCTAAAGAGGGTGAGAAATTCACGGAGTGCTTCTTCCCAAAAACGCATGTGATTGAGACCCTCAAGTTCGAGAAAATAATTACTCAGCACTGAGTATTTGGGTCTTCTGGCCAGAGCACCGTACTCTTCGGTGCTAATGGGGAAGACTTCTGCAGAAAGGCCAAGAACCTGAATGATGATTTGACTCACGTGAAACCAGCTCGTTTGGCCAAGACTGGCACAGTGATAGAGTCCCACCCGATCCCTCACTAAGAGCTCAAAGGTCTGCTGCACTAAGTCTTTGGTCCAGGTTGGAACGCCATGCTGGTCATCCACGACCTTGAGTTTCCCTTTTTCCCTTGCCAAGCGCACGACCGTCTTCACAAAGTTATGTCCCATTTCTCCGTACAGCCACGATGTTCGGACTACCAAATGGTTGGGATTGCAACTTCGGGTAAAATATTCCCCCCACAGTTTCGACCACCCATACACGGAAAGGGGACAGGGCTCATCGAGTTCAGTATAAGGGATGGCGTGCTCTCCGTCAAAAACATAATCAGTGCTGAAATAGACCACTTTTGCCCTTATCCGATACGCCGCCCAGGCCACGTTACGCGCTCCTAAGACATTAATTCGATGACAGAGGTCTTTTTCTCTTTCGGCCTGGTCAACCCTGGTGTAGGCGGCGCAATTAACCACCACATCCGGTTCAATACTATGCAGGGTAGCGAATACCTCTTCTGCGTCGGTGACATCGAGTTCCTGGCGGGAAAAGGCGTAGACATTTTCCTGACCCTTCAGGAACTTCTGAAATTCATTCCCTAACTGTCCACCACTTCCTACAATAACAATTTTCATGACCCTTCAAAATTTAAAGTGAGGTCTCGGGCTAACTCGTTCGCCAAAGCCAGTGAAGTGGGGGTACCGGCATCAGTCCACCAACCCCTGAGAATACCATATGTGAGACGTCCTCTGGCGATGTAGGCATTGTTCACATCGGTGATTTCAAGCTCACCTCTTTGCGAAGGTCGAAGGGTTTTAACGATGTCAAAAACCTCCGCATCGTACATGTAAATACCGGTTACGGCGTACTGGCTTTTGGGTTTCTGAGGTTTTTCCTCGATATGCACAATTTTTCCATCTCGTAATTCAGCCACACCGAAACGTTCTGGATCGGGAACTTCCTTTAAAAGGATTTTTGCGCCCTCTTTCTGGGTCGTAAAATCAGCCACAAATGGAGAAATATCGTCTTCAAAAATGTTATCCCCCAGGATCACCACACAGAGATCCCGCCCCACAAAATTCTGGGCCAATCCCAGTGCCTGGGCAATCCCCCCCGCTTCATCCTGCACCCGGTAGGTGAATTCCACACCGAAATCACGGCCACTTCCCAAAAGTTCAATGACATCGCCCATGTGTTCCCGTCCGGTTACCACGAGAATTTCGTGAATTCTCGCCTGTTTCAAGTGGTAGATGGGGTAAAAAATCATGGGGTATTTTCCCACCGGGAGCAAGTGTTTATTGGTTACTCTGGTGAGAGGTAAAAGTCGCGAGCCTGTTCCTCCGGCCAGAATGATTCCTTTCAACACTTTCGCTCTCCTTCCAGAAACTTTCCTTCTCCTTTATCCAGCACTGGAATGCAAATATTTCTCTTCTGCCAGTTCCCTTCCTTTGCGGGTTTTGAAAAAATCCCGGATAAATTGTGCCAGTCTTGCTCTATCCCACTTTTCATCGGCCAGATTCACCAGCATATCCGCTTCAATGAGAATTTGAAAATCAAGCCCGTCCACAGCAGCAAAGTCGTGGTGATGGCCCACGAGGAAAAGAACCCGGTCAATAACGTCTTTCGGCTCTCCCTCTTTCTCCATGACCAGCCGAGCAAGCGGTGGTCCCTCAAGATGCTGGTACTTCCCCTCTCGAGAACCGTATTTACGAAATGCTTCCACAATGCCCACATCATGAAGCAGGGAAGAAAGCTCAACAATTCGCCGTTCCTTCCCGGTTATACCAAGGTCCTGAGCAATAATTCCGGCCAAGCGCAAGACTTCTTCCGTATGAGGAAGCATTTTCGGATCTTCGGCAAAAACTCCTTTCAGAAATTCCCAGTACTTTTCAAACACACCTTACCCTTTCTCACAAAGGGGGCTTGTAGCCCCCTATTTTTACTCAGGTTCACCCGGCCACAGACCCACCACACCTTCTGCAGCCCACTCCATGGTAACGAGTTCGTTGAGTGGTAACCGGATTCCTGCCGGAACCCGTACGTTTCCTTTGCGGTCTGTAATGGGACCAGTAAAAGGACTGAAGGCATACTCAGGGTCAGACATGGCCTCTTTTAATTTGAAAACCAGGTCATAGACACTGATTTTCCCATATACCGGGTCATCCACCACGTAATTTTTCAACCTTTCCTCGAAAGCAGGGTTGATGGGCATACCAAAGTCAGCACCTAATTCCACCGCCCCATTCCCAAGAAGCCACCAGTAATCAACATTCTCAAGGTTCTTGTGGTTATAGAGTCCCGCGTATACCTTGGCAAAGAAATCGAGATAGATGGCTTCCCAGTGCACAAGCTGCCCAGAGACAAGATCATCTGGGGCAAACGACACCATGGGGGAATAATGACCAAAGCTGGGAAGTCCTTTTTCGCCAGCCACCTGGACAACTGTGGCCGAGTCTTCGGTGAAAGCCAAAACATCAATTCCTTCCGCAATTAACGCTTCCGCTGCTTCCTTAGCCCCCTGGGGGTCATACCAGGCAGTCTGTAACCAGCGCACGTGCACTTCGGCACCGGGATTCACTCGCCGCACTCCTAAGGTGAAAGCATTAATGTGTCGCTTGAGTTCTGGAATCGGAAACGTGCCCACATAACCAACCCTACCAGACCTGGTCAACGCCCCCGCCATAAGGCCGTTCAGGTAATACACCTGATGGAAATCGGCCATATAGGTGGCCATATTCGGCGCACGCTTAAATCCCGAACAGTGAAAGAAAATGGTATTCGGATATCGCCTGGCTGCGTTGAGCGTTCCATCCATGAAACCGAAACTGGTGGTCACCACGATGTTGACTTTCTCCTGATTCACCAGACGGTCGATGACTCCTTCCACCTCTCCCTCCGGCACTGCTTCCACATAGAGGGTGTCAAGCCAGGGATATGTTTCTTCAAGAACCTGACGTCCCTTATCGTGGGCATTGCTCCAGCCGAGGTCCCCAACGGGGCCAACATAGATAAACCCGGCTTTGAGTTTAGTTTCCTGCGCAAAAACTCCACGCCCCAAAAGGGCAAAAAGAACAAACAATGACAACACCACAAGAAAACTTCGCTTCACAAAATCACCTCCCAAATGATTGGTAACACCGTAGAACATTGTAGACAAAAAGCGAGTTTTTCTCAATCACGCCGCAAAGAAAGCCCAAGAGCATAACTGGAAATCAAAAGGAGCGGCAAATGGAGAACGCCATTCCACCAGAAACGGGAAAAATCGAACATGAAATTCATAAAAAAATTATACCCACCAATAATCGTTCCCATAAGACCGGTCACGCGCAATGTCACCAGATTCACCTCAGGATAGCTGAAGAGGAGCACCATAAGGTAGAAAGGGGTCATCATGCAAAATGTGAGACCAGCAACGTTCGTAAAAACATCCGCGATGGAAAAACGCGGTTGCCAAGAAACGGTGTCGACAGGATACCAAAAGGCAAAAATGACCATCCCCACCAGCAAAACCCTTTTCCAGTCGAACCGCCCAAAGCGAAACGTCGTCTTTCGAGTAAAAAATTCCCCCAAAAAAGAGAGTCCTACAAGGGTCATCATGACCACGTTATGGGTGAGCATGGCAAAACCCTGACCTGGAAGCAAAGCCATATTTTGAAAGATGGCAAAGAGAAAGTAGTGTAAAGCCACAAAGATAAGGAAAAACGGTTTACTCACCGGGGAAAAGGCTAAAAGGAAGAGCAAAAACAGCGGTACGATCTTAAAAACCGGATAAAAACTTCTCAAGGAAAAGACAAAAGCATGAGAAAGAACCTCTTCCACCAGGCGATTGTAATCTTGAGAACTGGTAATCCCACGAACCGGATATGGGGGAATAAACTGGATGAGCACAACAAAGAGATAAAACCACCACGTTCGGGTACTTTTTTCCCACCACCCGTACAAGGTCATAGTTTCGCCTCCGTTGCTGAATTTTCTACCCTATTATAATATATATAGTTTGTTTTCCCATCCCTCCATAAGAGATAAAAATCAAAACTTTTTCCCTACCACAAAACGACGACTGTCACCTCCTTTTACCTCTATGCCCTCACACCATAGCGGTGTACCTTATGGGTTGAATAAATAGAAAAATCGGGAAATGGCTACCTCAGGTGGTAAAGTAGCCCGTCATGGGGGTTTTCACTGTGAGGGATTGATAACCGTTACAGCAATATTCTTCTTCGCCCCTCCAGAAGAATATTTTCGCTGAAACCCATCATTCCACGCTTTGAAGCTCGATAAGAGCTGTGCCGGGGTTGAAGGCTAACTTAGCCAAAGTCGAACCCAGGTTGATAATTCTTCCACCCCTGGCCTCCTTTTCCATAATCCCGAAAGCTTCCCGACAGCACAAGAATACACCAGTCAAATTGACCGCGATGGTTTTGTTCCACTCCTCAAAGTCGCCTCAGAAACCAAAGGCGTAAGAAAATCTCTACCGGCAATGCCAACCAGGACATCAAGTTTACCCCATTTTTGGACCACGCCCCGAAAAAACTCGATGACGGTCTTTTCTTCAGTCACATCGCCATATACGCCGTAACATTCCTTTTGAATTGCCCTGATATCATCGACAACCTTTGTCAGGCGCAGACCATCGACGTCCAGTAAAGCAACCCTACATCCATTTTCAGCAAAAATCCTGGCCGTTACCTCCCCGATCCCCGAAGCACCTCCTGTAACAATAGCGACTTTCCCTTCCATCTTTTTTGTGGATGGCATCATGGCACTCCCAAAAGCGGCTTACATTTCTTACTTCTATAATCACAATGCCCACCCCCGAGAACGCTCTACCGCTCTCTTCCAACCATGGTAGAGTTCTTCTCGACGTTCCGCATCCATTTTAGGGTCAAAAACCTGATCAATTTTCCACTGTTGCGAGATTTCCTCTCTATCTTTCCAGAACCCTACACCTAGTCCGGCTAAGTACGCAGCCCCCATAGCCGCCATCTCAGTTACTACCGGACGAATGACCGGAACCCCCAAGATATCGGCCTGGAACTGCATGAGAAAATCATTTTTGACCGCTCCTCCGTCAACCCGGAGCGATTCCAGGGCCAATCCAGAGTCAGCTACCATCGATTCAAGGACATCCCTCGTCTGGTACGCCATAGACTCCAGAGTCGCTCGCACAATATGTGCCCGGGTTGTTCCGCGAGTAATACCCACAACGGTTCCTCGAGCGTACATATCCCAGTACGGTGCACATAACCCGGTAAAAGCAGGAACAATATACACACCCGCCGTATCGGGGACTGACCGGGCAACCGCTTCGGTCTGTACAGCGTTATCGATAATTTTCAACCCATCTCGCAACCACTGTACCGCAGCTCCACCAATGAAGACCACACCCTCCAGAGAATACTCCACCCTTCCACCGATACCCCAGGCCAAATCGGTGGTAAGACCATGCTGAGAGAGGATAAATTTTTCGCCAATATTCATCATCATAGCCAGAGCCGTACCGTAGGTGTTCTTCACCATCCCTGGCTTAAAACAGGTCTGTCCAAAAAGGGCAGCATGCTGGTCGCCGGCCACCCCGGCAATCGGGATCTCTTCACCCCAGAAAACACTTTTCTCTGTCAGAGCCAGAGTACCGCTGGAAGGCTTAGTCTGAGGAAGAATCTCCTGGGGAATCTGGAGCGCTTCCAAAAGTTCTTCATCCCAGGTGAGCTTCTGTACATTAAAGAGCATGGTCCGGGAAGCGTTGGAGTAATCGGTAGCGTGAAAACGACCTCCGCTCAGTTTCCACATTAACCAGGAGTCAATACATCCCATCCGGAGCTTGCCCTCGCGGATTTTTTCTTTCACCCCAGGAACGTTATCGAGAATCCATTTGATTTTGGTGGCAGAAAAATAGGCATCGATGACAAGACCCGTCTTGGCTCGTACTGTTTCTTCCAGGCTTCTTGACTTCAGTTCTTCGCAAATCGGAGCGGTCCGACGACACTGCCAGACAATAGCATTATAAACCGGTTCTCCAGTATCTTTATCCCAGATGACCGTCGTTTCCCGCTGATTGGTAATGCCGATACCCGCAATTTGGGATACATCAATATGCGCCTTCGCCATGGCCTCCTGAATACACCTCATGGTTGTGTCCCAGTACTCTTTGGGATTGTGCTCTACCCAACCGGGATGAGGATAAATCTGAGCAATCTCCTGGTAGGTACTTGAAACCACCGTTCCATCATGGTTCACGACAATGACTCTTGTGCCCGTCGTTCCCTGGTCGATGGCCATGATGTATTCTCGATCCATCATTCAACCCCCCTTACTTTATGGCTGGATAATTGCTTTCATAATTCGGCCTTCTTTCATGGCATGAATACCTTCCACAATGTGGGCAAGAGGAAAAGTATTCGTAACATAGTGATGCGAATCGAGCTGTCCATGAGCAAGAAGTTGCAGGGCCAGCCGATTTTGCGCTGCCGTTGAAGCATGTGCTCCAAAAACGCTTATCTCTTTATAATGAATCAAATTACTATCTAAAAAACCCAGAGAATTAGTGGTTGGTAATCCTCCAAAAAGGCTAACCCGTCCACGTCGGGCAACCATCTGAAGTGCCTGTGCTTGCGCCTGCCCCACCGGACAGGCCACGATTGCCCCATCCACACCATATCGCTCAGTCTGGACAAGGATTGCTTCCACAGGGTCAACAAGAGTACCATTAATGGTCACGATTTTTTTCGCTCAGAGAGCGAGCGTGCTCTAACCTTTGAGACACTCCATCGATAACAAAAACCTTTGTTACCCCCTTAAGCAAAGCCAGTTCGGCATGAAAAAGACCGATAATCCCAGCCCCAATTACCACGACAGTCTGCCCAAGACTTATTCCCAGGGGTTCCTGTCCATTGATACAGCAAGCCATAGGCTCGGAAAGCACTGCTTTTTCAAAAGACAGATAGGCAGGCAATGGATTGACATGACCCTGCCGTAAAGCCTTGGCCGGAACGGCCATGAATTCGGCAAATCCACCCTCAAATTCAAAACCAATGGTCTCAAGTTCCGGACACATATTGGTGTGTCCGGAACGACAAGATACACAGTTTCCACAACCAATGGCCGGCGCTACTGCCACCCGATCCCCACCGTGTACCCAGAAACACCGGTTCCAACCTCACACACTTCTCCAACCACCTCACGTCCCAGAATTCGAGGGGGTTTGACGTGGCTACTTCCATGCCAGATCGTGCGCACATCTGACCCGCATACCGCACAGGCTTTAACTCGAAGTAAAAGCCCTCCCGCTTCCACCTCCGGCCGTGGCACATCCCGGACCACGACTTTCTCAATTTCTTCCATTACTGCTGCTTTCATGCTTAACCTCTCCATCAAGGAATGAACAGTACTTTGTTAAAGAATTCCATACGGTTCCAGAGCCTGCGGAACACCTCCGGTGCTTCATCAAGAGTAAAACGATGGCTGATAATGGGTTGACAACGGATTTGTCCTTTGGCCACAAAGGTAAGGGAAAGTTTCCACTCATGCACCGGTAGTGGCGCAAAGCCCGAATTCCAGGCCCCCACAATGTGTATCTCCTTTCGAAGTAATCCGTCCAGCGTTTTGACCGGGATCGTTAGGTCATCATAGGAAATACCACAAAACACCACGACGCCCTCTTTCCCAATCATGCGTAAAGACTGTTCCTGGGTTATCTTTGACCCAGCAATTTCTATCACCCGATCGACACCGCACTCTCGCGTTTCTTCCATAACGAGCGCCACGGGATCCACTTCTCTAGCGTTGACCACCACGTCGGCGCCAACTTTCTTCGCCACCTTCAGTTTTTCTTTAAAGATATCAACGGCAAAGATTTCCTTCGCCCCCATGATTTTCGCCCACTGAATCGCAAAAAGACCGATGGGACCAACACCAAGTACAGCAACCGAATTCCCCGCTTCAACTTTTGCCTGACGCAAAGCATGGAGAGCAATGGCAATGGGGTCTATACAGGCACCGGACTCAAAGTCCACCTCATCAGGAAGCCTTAAAAGATTACTTTCTTCAACCACCACATATTCAGCCATTGCCCCGTCAGTTCTTGAACCATAATAACTGTAATCATCACAGAGGTTAAATTTACTGACCCGACAGTAATCACAGTGTCCACAGGGAACCAAAGGGATAACTGTAACACGGTCACCGACCTGGTACGATTTCACATGGTTTCCCAAACGCACTACTTCGCCCGAAAACTCATGACCTATGGTGGTGGGATAAGAATACGTTCCCTTTCTCATCACTCTTCCGGGGTCAGAACCACACACTCCCACCGCTCGGACTTTCACCAAAACCTGATTATCACCAACTTCTGGCACCTCAACTTCTTCAACCCGCAGATCTCCAGGGGCGTACAACCGAACAGCCTTCATTTTCGTCATCGTTGTTACAGCTCCTCTCCTGTCAGCTAAACTCTTAAATCATCGACAAACCGCCATCCACCACAATCATCTGGCCAGTCATCCAGTCGGACTCATCTGAAGCCAGATACAGCACTGAACCAATGTGATCTTCAGGTTGACCGAGTCTCCCCAGGGGAATACCACTCTCCAGGGCCTTCCGCAGTTCTGGGTCAGAAATAGCCGATTTGCCCAGGGGGGTGAGAGTGGTGCCCGGACAGAGCATGTTGACCCGGATCCCATACTGTCCCAACTCAGCCGCCATGACCCTGGTGAGAGATAATACTGCTCCCTTGGAGGCGGAATACACTGCATGGAAGGGTTCATCCACAATGGCTGCTTTGGAGGACACATTGGTGACTTTTCCCCTCCCCCACTTAGGAAAGTTGACGAATGGGGGTTAATTGTTGCTCCTTCCCATACAGAAGTTCAAACGTTTCTCGAGTCAGATGACAGCGTCGATTGGACACCTCAACAGGAGACGAATCATTTCTCCTTACACTTCTTTTTCTGACACACTCATTCCTTGGCCCCCCACATTTTATCCACTCACGATCTTGACCGAAGAACTGGTTCCAAGGCGGGTTGCTCCGGAAAGAATCATCAGTCGAGCATCTTCAAAGGTACGAATACCACCCGAAGCCTTGATGCCCATCTTTGGACCCACCGTTTTCCGTATCAGGGCCACATCATGAGCGGTCGCTCCACCGGTTGAAAAACCGGTCGAAGTCTTCACAAAATCAAAGCCCACTTTTTTAACCAGTTCCGAAACCAACACTTTTTCCTCATCAGAAAGAAGACAGGTCTCAATAATAGCCTTAGTCACAGTAATCGGACGACAGGCTCGCCTGACTGCCCAGAGATCTTCTTCTACCGTTTTTAGATCTCTTGATTTTAAAGCTCCGATATTGATAACCATGTCGATCTCATCGGCTCCGTTTTCGATGGCGTTACGCGCTTCAAAGGCCTTGGTACGGCCATCGTTAGCTCCCAGAGGAAAACCAACTACGGTGCACACCTTGACTCCCGTTCCCCGGAGTTTTCGAGTACAGAAGGAAACCCAGTACGGATTAACACATACGGAATAAAAACGATACTGTATCGCTTCGTCACAGAGTTTTTCCACCATGGAAATACAGGCATCCGGTTTGAGAAGCGTATGGTCGATGTACGGAGGAAGATCAGCCGGGGTTAATTTGATTTTGTCCTCCGACGACCCTTCATTCCCAGCTAAGGGGACATTTTGGAGTTTACTGATTACTTCCCGGGTAATCCGTTCAATCGGTTCGTCTCGATTCATGGTCAGAAACCTCGGCTTTCAGAATGTTCATAGGGTTTACCTGCCCTTTTCCATGACCATCATTTTGTCAATTCGAGACCAAAACTCTCCTGCAAATCTGGTTTCAAACCACAATTTCACCATCTCACGCAGTTCTCCTTTAGGATGTAATGACCTACTTAAGTGAGGACATTGGGATTGTTGTGCTCTCAACTGTTGATAAAGTTTGCCGATCATGAAACAAAGCAGCTCGAGCGCGCGTATCACTGTATTTACACATGTCCTGCGATATATGTAACACAATAAGACCACATAGTCAATGAGGGTCAGAAAACTCTGTCTAAGTACTTGGTTGCTTGTCCTTACTTTTTCAATCCACTCTCAAAAATCGAAGACGCAAGATCCTCCCGGCTGATAAAGGTTAACTCAGATGCGAATTAAAAGATAACAAAGATGAAGACACTATATCTACGAACGCAACCCTTTTAAAAATTTTTCTCCAAAACATCTTACCCAAGACGAAATGGAAAAAATCTGATGATAAACTCCGAAATAACAACCAAAATCAGAAAAAACGTAAAAACATTATCTTGATAGAAAAGGGATAAGCCCAAAAGTATGGTTTAAACAGTCGTTTAAACCTGTGGTGCACGGAAACCATCGATGAAAAGAATAACAGTGCATGCCATAACCAGGGCCAAATCGCAGATGACCAAAGAAAAAATCAAAATTTGTAAAAAGGCTGCTTCCCTCGTTCAACCAGAAGATACCATCATTATCGACACTGGCTCCACTACAGAACACCTTCCCGGTTTCATCCCCCAAAGCACCAGGCTCACCATCGTGTGTTACTCTTTGAATATCCTTTTGAATGTTTACAACCACCACAAAAATAGTCAGATCATTTTCCCAGGTGGTTACTTCCACGAAAATACACTCATGTTTGAGAGTTCTGAAAGTATCGCACTGATCAGAAAAATACGAGCCAACAAGGCGTTTATCTCTGCAGCGGGCGTGGAAAATAAGTTAGGGGTCACCTGCGCGAATTTCTACGAAGTGGGAACCAAAAGAGCCACCATCGAGTCCTCGGATGTCAAAATTTTGCTCGTTGACTCCACTAAGTTTGATCGAGTAACCATCGCCCATTTCGCCAATCTCGAAGAATTTGATATTGTCATCACTGATACTGGAGTTCCAGAAAAATATCTTAAAATTCTTGCCAAGTCCAACATCGAACACTATACTGTGTGAAACATTATAGGTGCTTCTTCAAACTTCTATTTCTGGCCCTAAAAAATCCTGAAAATACCGTTTCTTTTCGTAAAAAAGTTCAGAAACAAAACGACAAGGAAGTCAACTAAGAAATTGCCGGATTTCCTGAGCCAGTGCCCGAGCAAACTTTTTATTTTCCTCTTCTTCCCAGTGCACTCCATCGAGGGTACTTGTCCTGACCACTTTTCCAGCATCCAAGAAATGGCATTTGTACCACTGCGCCGTCACTTCGTAGTATTCAGCAAGGTGTTTTGACTTTTCAACGGCTCCCTCAAACCCCCAGACTGTAGCGAGTTTAGTCAACGCAGCCAATGGTGGGGGTGCAACCAGCAACACTTCTGAATTTGCCCCACTCCTTAAGACCGTGTCCACCAAGACCCCTACACTCTGCGCAATCTCTGCAGCCGACAGACCAAAACGCGCTTTCAGGTCATTGGTTCCAAGCATGATCACCACAAGATCCAGAGGACGGTGCGACTCAAGGAGAAGAGGTAAATGCCGCCGGCCATTTTTATCGCCCTCGATGGGGTCATCAAAACCGGTGGTTCGTCCATTCAGCCCTTCTTCAATGGTACGCCATCCCTCCCCCAGTTCTTTTTCTAAAAGAAGGGTCCAACGCTTCTCTCGTGGATACCGTTCACCGTTTTGGGGATTAAATCCCCAGGTTAGAGAATCACCAAAACAGAGAATAACCTTTTCATCCATATCCTCTCCTCCTTAATCACCACGAAGAAGGCCCCAAGAGGCCTTCTTCATCGATTGAGCAACGCTTTCGCTTTACTAAGAAGGTTCTCCACATTGATTCCTAATTTTTCCAGCACCAATTTACCCGGAGCAGAAGCCCCAAAGCGATCGATACCGATGACCTCTCCTTCTTGTCCAACGTACTTATACCATCCCAAGGTGGCACCAGCTTCGATGGCAATGCGTTTTTTCACTGCAGGTGGCAGAATCATATCCTGGTACTCTTTCGGTTGTGCTTCAAAAAGCTCAAAAGAGGGCATACTGACCACGCGGACTTTTACCCCTTCGGCAACCAGCTTTTCGTATGCCTCCAACGCAACGTGCACCTCAGACCCAGAAGCAATAAGAATGAGTTCGGGCAAACCTTGAGCATTATCGGCAAGCACATATGCTCCCTTCCTCAGCCCTTCTGCTTTTCCATACTTATTCTGATCCAGTACAGGGACATTCTGGCGAGTTAAAATGAGTGCCACCGGGCCATTCTTGTGTTCTACCGCCACTTTCCAGGCTTCCCGGGTTTCATTGGCATCGGCGGGTCGAACCAGAATGAGGTTTGGCATAACCCTTAAACTCATCAATTGTTCTATCGGCTGATGCGTGGGTCCATCCTCACCAACCCCCACAGAATCATGAGTCCACACATAAATCACTTTATTGTGAGAGAGCGCCGCCACACGGACTGCTGGCCGCATATAGTCAGAAAACACAAAAAACGTGGCTCCAAAAGGAATAAGCCCGCCATGCACGGCGATACCGTTTAAAATTGCCCCCATAGCATGTTCCCGCACCCCAAAGGCAATATTTCTCCCTTCATATCCTAGGGGTCCATCCACCAGCCCCTGCGTCTGAGGCGCACAAATACCGGGAGTCTGAAAACTTCCCTTCCCCTTCAAAGCGGTATTCGTGGAAGGGTCTAAATCAGCCGAACCACCGATGAGGGAAGGAATTCTATCACTCAGGAGATTCAAAATCTTTCCTCCCACCGAACGAGTGGCCATAGCCCCAGCACTGGGTTCAAAAACCGGCAACCCTTCCGCCCAATTCTCTGGAAGTTCACCGGCCATCATCATTTTCAGGGTTTTTGCCTCTTCCGGAAACGCTTGCAAGTAGGCTTCAAAAAGTTCCTGCCATTCCTTCTCTTTCTTTTCCCCCTCCACAATCACTCCTCGCATGTGAGCCAGCACTTCTTCCGGTACGTAAAAATCCGGTTCCAGAGGCCAATCAAAAAATTTCTTTGTTTCCACCACCTCTTCGGGCTTAAGCGGCGAACCGTGTACTTCAAACGTGTCCTGTTTGGGACTTCCATATCCGATGTGTGTGGAAACAATGATAAGCGAGGGATGCTCCCTATCCTCTTTAGCCTTTTCAATAGCCTGGATAAGCTCTATTAAATTATTTCCATCTTCCACTTCCAAAACCTGCCATCCATAGGCCAGAAAGTGCATCTTGACGTCTTCGGTAAAACAGATTTGCGTTGCTCCAGAGAGACTGATTTCATTCTTATCAAAAAGATAAATGAGCTTTCCCAATTTCAGGTGACCAGCGAGCGAAGCCGCCTCCTGGGCTACTCCTTCCATGAGGTCACCCTCACTGACCAGGGCATAGGTATGGTGGTCGATAACCGGAAAGCCAGGGCGATTGAATCGGGCGGCAAGATGAGCTTCAGCAATAGCCACCCCCACTCCAGTCGCGAAACCCTGTCCCAGAGGACCGGTGGTGGTTTCTATGCCACATTTCATACACCGTTCTGGATGTCCAGGAGTGTGGCTTCCCCACTGCCGAAAGTTTTTGAGCTCTTCGAGACTGATACCCTCGTAACCACTCAAGTACAGAAGAGAATAGAGCAAAGCCGAACCATGACCAGCCGAGAGGATAAACCGGTCCCGATTAAACCACTGGGGATTTCGAGGATTATGGTTCATAAAGCGCCGAAATAAAACATACCCAATTGGTGCTGCTCCCAGAGGTAAGCCAGGATGGCCTGATTTTGCCCTTTGCACCGTATCCAGAGAGAGCATGCGAATCGTTTTCACCGCCAGTTGCTCCAAAGGTACATCCACTTTCTTCACCCCTTTTTTATTAGTCACCAATTTATTATAGAAAATATCACTCTGCTTCTCCACGCTTATAGGGTTTTCCCAGAGCCTCTGGAACGCCAATTTTTCTCCGAAAGGCAAGGCGAGACACAAAAACCAGGGCAATTATGGGAAAAAGGTATGGTAAGGAATTCAGCAATTCAGGAGCGACCAGAACCTGTAGGCGAAACGCAAGATGAAAGAGTGCCCCAAAAAGATACGCCCCGATTAGAACATAAAGTGGATTCCAGAAAGAGAAAATGGTGAGGGCCACAGCTAACCATCCCACACCCTGGGTCATTCCAGAAGACCAGGAGGGGCGATAAGCCACAGCAATATATGCCCCTCCAAGACCGGCCATAATCCCTCCAAAAAAAACCGCTAAATACCGGATGCGCCAGACATTAATTCCCAGTCCATCAGCAGCAGAAGGATTTTCTCCACAGGAACGCAACCAAAGACCAGGACGAGTTTTAAAAAGGAAAAACCAGAGAAGAACGGCTACAAAAATACCCCCGAACGCTAAGATATCGATATCTTTAAAAATCATTCCCATAAGGGTAGGATACCTCTTAAGAAAGACTTCGGAAAAAGGCCTGATCGGGGTAGCGAGCGTTTTTCCCTCCCAGTTCCGACCCAGAGTCCCCGCAAGTCCGGTTCCAAGAAGAGTGAGGGCTAAACCTGACACTGTTTGATTCGTTCTCAGGGTAATGGTGGAAAATGCATGGATCAGTGAAAACACACCTCCCATGAGCGCTCCGGCAAGCATCCCTACCCAGGGGTTAGAAACAACGTAAGTCACCACGAAACCACCCAACGCGCCCAGCATCATCATTCCTTCAACCCCTAAATTTAAAACTCCGGCTCTTTCAGCATATACTTCTCCCAATGTCGCCAGAAGCAAAGGAGTACCATACGCCACCGCCCGGTTCAAAATTCCCAAAACGGCCTCAAGGTTCAACCGCTCCACCACCTTTGGAAGAATTCCAAACGATACGATAACGACTCAAAATTTCGGTAGAAATCAAGAAAAAAAGGATGAGACCGTTGAGCACTGAAACCACCTGAAAGGGAATACCCAGAGAAACCTTCAGGGCGTCACCTCCAGACATGAGCGCGCCAAAAAGCAAAGCGGTGAGCATTGTGGCCAGGGGGTTGGCCCGTGCCAGCCAGGCTACAATGATCGCCGTATACCCATAGCCCAAAGAGATGTGCGCAGGGTGTCGCAAAAGATGATGAATGCCTGCCACCTCTCCCACCCCGGCAAAGCCAGCGAATCCCCCCGAAAGAAACATGACTAAAAGCGTAACCTTACCTTCGCTAATCCCAAGGAGCCTTGCCGTTTCAGGGCTGCTTCCCACAACACGCAGTTCAAAACCAAGAGCCGTTTTCTTGAGAAAGAAATAACTGGCTACAGCGATAACGATTCCAACGATGAGCGTAAAATACGGTACCCTGGTCGTCCCGATCGTGCCAAGCCAGCCTGCTTCCGGAAAAGTATCCGTATAGGTAAAACCCCGAACTCCCTTTCCTTTCCAAGGACCACCAATAAGGTAGAGTACAAGGTTAGAAGCTACATAATTCAGCATGAGACTGGTCAAAACCTCGTTGACCGCAAAACGAACTTTCAATAGCGCCGGTAGAAGTGCCCACGCTGCCCCCGCCAGAAATCCAAGAAGGAACATACCGGAAAGCATAAGAAAAGAAGGAACCCCAGAAAAAAGAGCGACCCAGCTTGCGGCAATGGCTCCAAAAAGCATCTGGCCTTCAGCCCCAATGTTAAGAACCTGTGCACGGAAAGCCATAGACAACCCCACCCCGATAAGGAGAAGCGGAATTGCCCGTTTAAAGGTTTCTGAGAGGGCATACCAGCTCCCAAAAGCACCACGGAAAAAAGTGAGATACGCTTCCCATGGTGAAACATGGTAAAAAATGAAAATCGCACTGCTGCCAAGAAAAGCCAAAATAATAGAGAGTAGGGAAAGAAGAAGAACCGAACTCATCTTTGGCTGAAGAGCAGGCTCAACTCGAAATTTCATTGGCTAAACCCTTATCCCTCCCATCATTAGACCAATGTTATGACGATCTTCTTCGGTCCACTGAGCTTTTTCCTTTTCTCCCATGACTTCACCCCGAAATAATACCACGATTCGATTGGAAAGTTTTAAGAGTTCATCCAAGTCCCCAGAAATGAGGAGTACCCCTGCTCCTTTTTCTTGCGCCTGTATGAGTAACTCATGAATGGCCTCCACCCCCTGGACATCGAGCCCAGCGGTGGGGTTTGCTGCAACTACAAGCTTCGGTTTCCTCTCCAGTTCTCGTGCCAGAATCACCCGTTGACGATTCCCTCCCGAAAGGAGTCGCACCGGCATCTCCGTAAGAGGAGGATGAATCGCATAACGAGCAATCAGACGTTCGCTATACGCTTCAGCTTTATCCCAGTCAACCCAGAATCCCTGAGAAAAAGGTGGCTTTGCGTATCCCCGAAGCATCAAATTTTCTGCAACGCTCATCTCACCCACCAACCCTACGTTTCGCTCTTCCGGAACATAGGCCACTCCTAACGAAGCAATTTCTCGGGGCGAGAGTCCGGTGATATCCTTGCCATCCAGGAAAATATGTCCTCTCTTCACTCGCCGCAGCCCTACAATAACTTCTGCCAGTTCCTTCTGTCCATTTCCGGCGACTCCTGCCACACCGACAATTTCTCCCTCCCGTACGGTGAGCGAAACATCAAGCAGTGCTGGAAGGTCTTTATCCCCTATAGCCCATACCCCTTTGAGGTTCAAAACCACCCTTGAAGAAACCTCCTTCTTGGGAATCACCGAAACCACTTTCTTCCCCACCATCATTTCAGCCAGCTCTTCAGGTGAAATGGATCTTGGAGAAAACGTGTCCACTACTTTCCCTTTCCGCATTATCGTCACCTTGTCAGCAATTTCCATGACCTCGTTGAGTTTATGGGTGATAAAAATGCAGGTTTTTCCCTCTTCTTTCATAACCCGCATGGTCCGAAAAAGTTCTTCCACCTCCCGGGGGGTGAGTACCGCAGTCGGTTCGTCAAGAATTAAGATATTGGCTTCACGGTAAAGAACTTTCAGGATTTCCACTCTCTGCTTTTCTCCCACAGACAATTGCCAGATTTGGGCTTCTGGGTCTACCCACAGACCGTATCGCTCCGAAAGCTCACGAATCTTCGACTTTACCCTCTCCGCAGGAAAGAAGAAAGGAGTAGAGCGAACTCCCAGGATGATATTTTCGCTGACTGTATGGGTATGAACCAGCTTGAAATGCTGAGGCACCATCCCAATACCCAGGGCAATAGCTTCTCGTGGAGAAGAAATGCTCCGTGGGCTTCCTTTCACCACGATTTCTCCCTTGTCAGGTTGCAAAAGCCCATAGAGGATATTCATGAGCGTACTCTTTCCGGCCCCATTTTCACCTAAAAGCGCATGAACCGTCCCTTTCTCAATCTCAAAAGAAACATGGTCATTGGCCACAATGTGGGGAGGAAAACGCTTGGTTACCGAGTGAAAGGCGATTTCAATCATTGATACCTCGAGTCCCCTTTTCGTATTCCATGAATTGCTAAGGTATTATATAAAGATACCTTACGCTCGACAAGATGGAGAAAAAAGAAAGGAAAAACAACACTCAAAGAAACGGGAAATGAAGGCCAATCTCGCGAAGCCAGACCCGCAATTTTTCCCGAGCTTTTTCCACCCCTTGTCCATAAACTGCAAGTCCCTTCAGTAGGGTTGCCCCAGGACAAAGTTTGGCGATTTCTCTTTCGATTTTTCCCATGCCCCCTCCCCCGTGGGCAACAAAGGGGGCCACCTTTTTTCCCGACCAGTCATGCACCGAGAGAAAGGTCACAACCGGAGGAGCGATGGTACTCCACCAGTTTGGGGAACCGACAAAGATAATTTCATATGGCTTAAGGGAATCCAGGTTTCTCTGTAAAGGCGGTTTGTATCCAGCTTGGATTTCTTTTTTTGCCTGTTGTACGGTCGCAGCATAAGAGGAGGGGTAGGGGTCTTGCGGTTCTACTTCGAAGAGCTCTCCCTTTACCGCTTCCTGAATGAGTAGAGCCAGACGGCGAGTTTTTCCCGACCAACTGTAGTAAGCGATGAGGACTTTTTCTTCCATGGCTGTTCCCCTTTGAATTTCCTCATTAGATGTTTTCATTCTATCACTTTTGAATCCAAGCAGATTGACGAGTGGGCTTTTACCAACGTTCCTCCGAGCGAAGAAGACCTTGTTTTCGACTGGGAAGTGTTAGCCACCGACCGAGTAAGCAGTCCGCGACGTGGAGATGCGCGTCTTTTGTCTTCCATGGCATTCCCCCTTTGCAAGGACGAGGAGGACTCATCGTGGGGGTGCAAGAGGTTTTTCTTCCTAACTTTTCGCCGCCTCATGACCCGGTAGGATACTTCTGTCAGGGGAGAATAACCATACCCCGTGAGGGTCTTGATAACGCCTTTTCGATATGGATAAGGGTTCACCGAACTCCATATCCAGAAAATCTAAAGAGAGGAACACCCTCGAGGGTTCATGTTGCCTTCAACGAAAAGAGCGTCGTACTCCTTATAGGGGGGACGGTAACCGGTGTTGGAGAGAACAAAAAGACCCCTGAAAAAGCAGCCGATAGCGATGTGCGCTGGGAAGCAATCGGTATCGGGGAAGGGAGTATTTCAGGAAGCCTTGGAGGATTACAGCCAGGCGGCCTTGTTGATTCTGAGAACTGGTACTTTTTCTCTGCTTCTTTGGGACAAATCATCAATCTTTCCCTCACAATGCCGCAAAATGCCAGCTTTTCCTTGAGTTTATATCCCCCCGTATTCAGCAAGTGGCGTGGGGACACAAGAAAGACAAGGAAACCTGCGTACCCTTTGCTATGTTGCCGGAGAAAGTGGCGACTGGTACGTGCGGGTGTGTCGGGATAGCGGAGAAGGAGAGTACACCGTGCAGTTGCGAGTAGGAGGAACTGGAACTCCTGTTACCCCTTCACCTCAGGCAACAGCAACACCATTCGCTACTCCCTCACCCTCACCCTTTGTGAATCCTACACCATCGCCTCTTGTGGCTGTTACTCCTCCTTCCGATCTCCTTACCCTGTATGGGACCTAGGAAAATTCGCGGGAGATTTTCTTGGACAACCCCGATCGCAATGATTTTGAGCGCGGTCGGACTGATGAATTCCTCCTTTCTCCTCAGGAAGTACCAGATTTGGGAGTAATCACCCGTGTCTATCTACGTCATGATAATTCGGGTATCCGGCCGGGATGGTTTGTCGTTTCGGTAAGTGGTGAATCGCTCTACCGGTCAGGAGTACGTTTTCATTTTCAATCGCTGGTTAGTTCAAGATGAGGGCAGGCAATCAGTGCTTTTCGGAATCGGACCATAAACCCGTTGAAGCGCTTTGAGCCTCCCTATTCAGGGACACGAGCGTGGACCCATGAATTAGGAGAGGCAGAAGCAGAAGCTTATACCAACGAAACTTACGGTGGTATTGGTCTCTACCTTGATTCCTACGCCGGTGGGGCTACAACCAAAGCAGGATAAAAAATCTGGGTTAACACCCCGGGGGCGATGAATCTCAACGTCAGCACCTTAGTCCGTTATGTTGGTGGAACGGTCAATTCCGCCCTTGCCCTCTTTTCAGAGTTAGAGTTTTCTGGGAAACTAATGGGAATCTATCAGGAGCACCAGAGTCCTTGGAGAGCTTGGAGAGGGAGCAGCCGTTCTCTCTGTGGCAGAGAAGCTCAGGCGAGCAAAGGAAATTGTGGAAATCATTGGCGTTGTATACAACCTCTATCAACTCAGTGACGCTTTATCCAGGCTTGAGGGCGCCGGGAATCTCAGAACAGAGCGTCTGAATTTTACCTTCCGCACCCAACCAGGTTAGAATAAGATCTCTGTAGGTCTGCGAGGAAACGTTTCGGGATTGGTCACTGGTGTTTCCTTTGTCATCGTTGGGGGACAGGTACAGTGGATTGAGGTGGTAGGATTGCCGTAGAAGTGTATTTGAATGACGGCTTTATCCTTTGAATCCAAAGAGAGGAAAGGCGGTGGAAGCCCTTGCGTTTCTTCTCTTTGAGTTCAATTCACTTTCCTTGGAGGCGAGTCTTTCTTCCAACTGAACCCGAACACATACGGTTGGTACGGCGGGAACAACCATTTTCTCGAGATATCATCCACAAAACTCTATCACCGGTTACAGAGAGAATGAAACCACCCTAAGAGACCACTTTTATTCTCTGACTGGCTCGATGGTGAAATTGGTTTTTTATTGCCGGTACCTTTGTTTTCTAAAAAGTACTCTGTCACCCTGAGATCAGCCCGAAGAGACTATTCGCTCTGCCTCTTCTTTCGCTATCTGGCACCACTGGATCACATTCTGGGGATTACCCCCAATGGTATGGTT